>JANYBE010000341.1 GCA_025360945.1 Rhizobacter sp.
AGCGGCCGGGCCGGCCGAGGATGCGGCAGTGCATGCCGATGCTCAGCATCTTCGGGGTTTCGGCGCCTTCTTCGTATAGAACGTCGAACGCATCGCGCAGGTACTGGAAGAAGTGGTCGCCGGTGTTGAAGCCCTGCATCGAGGCGAAGCGCATGTCGTTGGTGTCCAGCGTGTAGGGCACGATCAGGCGCTGGAGCGTGGTGCCGTCGCTCTTCTCGACCGGCATCCAGAACGGCAGGTCGTCGCCGTAGTGGTCGCTGTCGTATTCGTAGCCGCCGTGGTCGGCGACCAGGCGCTTGGTGTTCGGGCTGTCGCGGCCGGTGTACCAGCCCAGCGGCCACTGGCCCTTGGTCATGTCCTTGATGATTTGCGTGCCGATCTCGATGTGGCGTCGCTCGCGCGTCTCGCTCATGTGCTGGTAGTGGAGCCAGCGCCAGCTGTGGCAGGCGATCTCGTCGTTGCGCTCGACAAAGGCCTGGGTGAGTTCGGGGTTGCGCTGCAGCGCCATCGAGACGCCAAACACCGTAAGCGGCAGACCGCGCTTGTCGAACTCCTTCAGGATGCGCCAGGCGCCGACGCGCGAGCCGTATTCGTACATCGACTCCATCGACAGGTGGCGCGTCTCGAAGGCCTGCGCGCCGATGATCTCGGACAGGAACGTCTCTGACGACGGGTCGCCATGCAGCACGCAGTTCTCGCCGCCTTCCTCGTAGTTCAGCACGAACTGCACCGCGATCTTCGCGTTGCCCGGCCACTGTGCCCGGGGCACTTGGCGCCCATAGCCGATCAGATCGCGCGGATAGTCTTTGGTCATCATGGTGGCTTTGTTCCGGGTCAACGCGGCAGCAGCACCGATTCGAGATCGGGCAGCCGCGGGTCGAGTTGCAGGTTGCGTTCCACGTTGTTCAGGTGCGCGTCCATCAACCGGACGGCGGCACGCGCGTCGCGTGCTTCGAGCGCATCGACGATCGCGACGTGCTCCTCGAACGAATGCTCGGCCGAATGCGCGCTCTGGTACATCAGCGCTATCAGCGAGCAACGCGAGACCAAGTCGCCCAGCATGTCGGCCAACACCTGGTTGTCAAGCATTCGCGCGATCACGACATGAAAGTCGGCGAGCAAGCGCGTGCGGCCCGAGACATCGGTGCGCTTCACGGCGTCGGCCTCGGCCTGCAGGTGAGCGCGCAGCTCGGCAATGTGCGCCGGCGTCAGCTCGGTCGCGGCGCGCTTGATCATCGCGGCCTCGAGCATGTTGCGTGTTTCGAAGACCTGGCGCGCTTCGTCGACGCTGGGTTCGGCGACGCGCGCGCCGCGCGCGGGCTCGAGCGTGATCAGCTTGTCGCGGCTGAGCTGCATCAGCGCCTGGCGCACCAGCGTGCGCGAGACCTTGAACACATCGGCGATCTTCTGCTCGGCCAGCTTGGTGCCCGGCATCAGGCGACGCTCGACGATCGCGGTGGTGATCGAGTCAGCAATGCGCTGCGTCGCGCTGTTCGGGTTCGCGCCCAGGTCGGCGCTACGCGCCGCACCGGCGCGCGCGGGGCGGATCACTTCGAGTTTCGGGGCAGGGCGGGGCATGGAAGATCGTGCTTGCTTTGTCATGCAAAGTGTATACACTTTTGTGAGCAGTTCAAGCTCATTTTGAAGTCATTGCCGAAAGACACCATGGGAAAACTCACCACACACGTGCTCGACACCGCCAACGGCCGCCCGGCGGCCGGCATGACGGTTGCGCTTTATCGCCTCGACGGTGCGGTGCCGACGCTGATCAAGCGGCTCACGCTGAACCACGACGGCCGTGCCGACAGCCCGCTGCTCGCTGACGCCAGCTTCGTTCCCGGACGCTATCGGCTGGTGTTCGGCGTCGCGGCGTATTTCCGCGGCCTCGGCACGCCGCTCAGCGATCCGCCGTTTCTCGACGAGGTGCCTTTGGACTTCGGTCTCGCCACGATCGGCCAGCACTACCATGTGCCGCTGCTGGCGAGTCCGTTCGCATACTCGACCTACCGTGGTTCATAGTCGATATCAGGGTAAATGCGTACGCGAACTTTCATCATAAGTGTATACACTTTTGTGGCGTCGCCGCGGAGCCCGATGATCTGAATCGGTCGTGACGTTCAAGCCTCACAGAGCCCGCCGTGGTGAGGGAACGCACAGGCTTGCTTCTTGCGGGCCTGACGAGCTTTCCGGAGACACACCGCATGGACGCGTACCTTCTCGACTGGGCCAACCTGCTGCTGCGCTGGGCTCACGTCATCACCGGCATCGCCTGGATCGGCGCCTCGTTCTATTTCGTCTCGCTCGACAACAGCCTGACACCGCCCAAGAATCCGGTAGACGCCGACAAGGGCGTCGCGGGCGAGCAGTGGGGCGTGCACGGCGGTGGCTTCTACCACCACCAGAAATACCCGGTCTCGCCGGGCTATGTGCCCGATCAGCTGCACTGGTCGATGTGGGAGAGCTACTCCACCTGGCTTACCGGCTTCGCGCTGTTCACGGTGCTGTACCTCTACAACGCCAGCACCTTCCTGATCGACAAGAGCTTGTTCGACTGGACGCCCGCGGCGGCGATCTGCACGGCTTTAGGCTTCTTCGTCGCGTTCTGGGTGATCTACGACACGATCTGCCGCACGCTCGGTCGCGGCAAGCACGGCGACATGATCGTCGGCCTATGCGTGTTCGTGTTCATCGTGTTCGCGTCGTGGTTGTCGTGCCACCTGTTCGCCGGGCGTGCCGCGTTCTTGCTCGTCGGCGCGATGATCGCGACGACGATGAGCGGCAACGTGTTTTTCTGGATCATTCCCGGCCAGCGCACCGTGGTCGCCGCGATCAAGGCCGGGCAGCCCGTCGACCCGGTTCACGGCCAGCGCGGCAAGCAGCGCAGCGTGCACAACACCTTCTTTACGCTGCCGGTGCTGTTCTCGATGCTCAGCAACCACTACGGCATGACCTACGGCGCGCAGTACAACTGGGTCGTGTTGGTCGCGATCATGGTGGCGGGCGCGCTGATCCGCATGTCGTTCGCGCTGCGCCACAACGCCCTTGCCTACGGCAAGCCGGTGCCGTGGCACTTCGCAGTAATCGGTACGCTGATCCTGGTCGGGGTGGTGATCGCCATCCGCCCCGACGCGCCGCCCGCGCCTGTCGCAGGCGCCGCGCCGGTGAAGTTCGACGAGGTGCAGGCCATCGTCACGCAGCGCTGCGTGATGTGCCACGGCCCTGCGATGCAGAGCAAGAACCTGCGCTTCGATTCGGCCGACGAAACGGCCAAGCACGCGCAGCAGATCTACCAGCAGGCGGTCGTTCTCAAGGCCATGCCAATGAACAACGCGACCCAGATCACCGATGCCGAACGCGCGCTGATCGGTCGCTGGTACGCGGCTGGCGCGCCGAAATAGTTCCAACAGAAGGGCCATGACCATGACGACTGCCGTGCATCCCGTCGACGAAAGACTGCCCGTCCCGCGCCTCGCGGCGCTCGGCCTGCAACATGTGCTGGTGATGTACGCCGGCGCGATCGCGGTGCCGCTGATCGTTGGCCGCGCGCTCAAGCTCTCGCCGGATGAGATCGTGGCGCTGATCTCGGCCGACCTGTTCTGCTGCGGCCTGGTCACGCTAATCCAGTCGCTCGGCTTCACCAAGTGGTTTGGCATCAAGCTGCCGGTGATGATGGGTGTGACCTTCGCGTCGGTCGGTCCGATGGTCGCGATGGCTAACGCTGTTCCCGGCGTAGACGGTGCACGTGCGATCTTTGGCGCGATCATCGGTGCCGGCCTCGTCTCGATGTTGATAGCGCCGCTGGTCAGCCGCATGCTGCGCTTTTTCCCGCCGGTCGTCACCGGCACCATCATCGCGGTGATCGGCATCAGCCTGATGCGCGTCGGCATCGGGTGGGCGATGGGCGGGCCGCCGAACCTGGCACAGAGTGTCGATGTGCCCAAGCTGGTGGCGATGGTCGATGGCGCCAAGGTCGCTGCCGCGGCGGCCTCTTCGCCGGCACTCAAGCTCGGTCCTATCCCAATGCTCGACAGCGCGACCTACGGCGCGCTCGACAACATGGCGATCGCCGCGTTCGTGCTCGTCGTGATCCTGCTGATCGCGCGCTACTCGAAGGGCTTTGTGGGCAACGTCTCGGTGCTGATCGGCATCATCGCCGGCTGCGTCGTCGCGGTCGCGATGGGCAAGATGAACTTCGACAAGGTCGCGAAGGCGAACGCCTTCGACTTCGTTACGCCGTTCGCGTTCGGCATGCCGACCTTCGACCCGGTGATGGTGCTGACGATGACGCTGGTGATGATCGTCGTGATGATCGAATCGACCGGCATGTTCCTCGCGCTGTCCGACATCACCGACAAGCCGCTGAGTCAGACCGAGCTCGCCGCCGGGCTGCGCACCGACGGCCTGGGCACGCTGATCGGCGGCATCTTCAATACCTTCCCGTACACCAGCTTCTCGCAGAATGTCGGCCTCGTCGGCGTCACCGGGGTGCGCAGCCGTTTCGTGTGCGTCGCCGCCGGTCTCATCATGATCGTGCTCGGCCTGTTGCCGAAGATGGGCGCGCTGGTCGAGTCGGTGCCGCAATTTGTGCTCGGTGGCGCCGGGCTGGTAATGTTCGGCATGGTCGCAGCGACCGGCATCCGTATTCTCGCCAACGTCGATTTCAAGACGAATCGCCACAATCTGTACATCGTCGCGATCGCGATCGGCGCAGGCATGATCCCGCTGGTCGCGCCGCGCTGGAGCCAGCAGATGCCGCACGCGCTGCATCCGCTGCTCGAGTCTGGCATCCTGCTGACAGCGATCGCTGCAGTGCTGCTGAATTTGTACTTCAACGGCGGCAAGGGGGGAGCGCAAGACGCGGTGGCGGCGGCAAAGATGGCCGAGGCGCACTGAGTGGCATGTCGACCCTGCTGATCCGAAACGCCCGGCTGCTCGTCACGATGGACGCGCAGCGCCGCGAGATTGCGGACGGTGCGGTGTTCGTGCGCGACGAGGTCATCGAGGCCGTCGGCCCCACCGCCGAGCTGCCGAGGACCGCCGACGAAGTCATCGACGCGCGCGACCAGATCGTGATACCCGGTCTGGTCAACACGCACCACCACATGTATCAGACGCTCACTCGTGCCTGCGTGCAGGACGACGAGCTGTTCGGTTGGCTGCGCGGGCTGTACCCGATCTGGGCCCATCTCACCCCCGAGATGGTCCGCGTGAGCACGCAGACCGCGATGGCCGAGCTGCTGCTGTCGGGCTGCACGACGAGCAGCGATCATCTGTACGTCTACCCGAATGGTGTGCGGCTCGATGACAGCATCGAAGCCGCCGCGCAGATCGGCATGCGTTTTCATGCGGCGCGGGGTTCGATGAGCGTCGGCGAGAGCCAGGGCGGGCTGCCACCGGACCGTGTGGTCGAGAGCGAGCCGGCGATCCTGAAGGAGACGCAGCGTCTGATCGAGCGCTGGCACAACCCCGGGCGCTTCGCGATGCAGCGCATCGTGGTCGCGCCGTGCTCGCCGTTCTCGGTAAGCCGCGAGCTGATGCGCGACTCGGCGCTTCTGGCCCGCGCTCACGCCGTGTCGTTGCACACGCACCTGGCGGAAAACGACAACGACATTGCCTACACACGCGAGAAGTTCGGCTGCACGCCGGCTGAGTACGCCGAATCACTCGGATGGGTCGGCCCCGACGTGTCGTGCGCGCACTGCGTCAAGCTCGACGCCGCCGGCATCGCGCTGTTCGCGCGCACCGGCACCGGCGTCGCACACTGCCCGTGCTCGAACATGCGGCTCGCCTCTGGCATCGCGCCCATCCGCGCGATGCGCGACGCCGGCGTGAGCGTGGGCATCGGCGTCGACGGCGCCGCGTCGAACGATGCCGGCCACATGCTGGGCGAGGTCCGCATGGCGATGCTGCTGCAGCGCGTTGCCCACGGGCCCTTGAAGGGGCCGTCGGCGATGAGCGCGCGCGAGGCGCTGGAAATCGCCACGCTCGGCGGCGCCAAGGTATTGAACCGCGACGACATCGGTGCGCTCAGTGTCGGCATGGCGGCCGACATCGTCACCGTGCCGCTGAACGACATCGGCATGGCCGGGGCGCAGCACGACCCGCTCGCGGCGCTGCTGTTCTGCCAGGTGCCGCGCGTGCAGCACAGCATCGTCAATGGCTGTGTCGTCGTGCGCGACGGCCAGCTGACGACGCTGGAGCTGCCGGTGCTCGTCGAGCGCCACAACGCGCTCGCGCAGCAACTCGCGAATGCCGTGCATTCGACACGCTGAATCAAGAGCGGAAATGGGCAGGCTTGCCCTAGACTGAGGCGCTGGCCTTCTACCGCGAAGGCCCAACTCATGCGCCAACGCCGGACCTCCGTGAAAGCCTCGCGCCCGACCGTGCCCAGTGCGGCGTCGGTGGCGGTCGTACGGCGGCTGAAGACCGAGCTGCGCGCAGTGCAGCAGGCGCTGGCGCAGGCCGAATCCGATCGGCGGCTCGGCGAGCGGCGCTTTCGCAGCGTGTTCAACCAGCAGTTCCAGTTCATGGTCATCCTGTCGCCGCAGGGGAAGGTGACGCGGTACTTCTACGGCATCGGGTACGACGGCGAGTTCGACCTGGCCGGCG
>JANYBE010000349.1 GCA_025360945.1 Rhizobacter sp.
CAGGCAATGCCTACGTGGCGAGCGCCAAGCGCCGCGTGTTCGGCAAGGTCGGGATCGACATGATCGCCGGTCCGAGCGAGATCCTCGTGCTGGCCGACGGGTCGACGCCGGCCGACTGGGTCGCGATGGATTTGTTCAGCCAGGCCGAGCACGACGAGATGGCGCAGAGCATCCTGCTGTGCCCCGACGCGACGTACCTCTTGCAGGTCAAGCAGGCCATCGACCGTCTGCTGCCCAGCATGCCGCGGCGCGACGTGATCCGTGCCTCGCTCGAAGGCCGCGGTGCGCTGATCCACACGCGCAGCATGGAAGAGGCCTGCGAGATCAGCAACCGCATCGCGCCCGAGCATCTTGAAGTGAGCTCACGCGATCCACAGCGCTGGGAGCCGCTGCTGCGCCACGCCGGCGCGATCTTTCTCGGTGCGTTCACGAGCGAGAGCCTTGGCGACTACTGCGCCGGGCCTAATCATGTGCTGCCGACCTCGGGCACGGCGCGCTTCTCGTCGCCGCTGGGCATCTACGATTTCCAAAAGCGCAGCAGCGTGATCGAGGTCAGCGAGGCCGGCGCACAGAAGCTCGGGCCGATCGCGGCCGAGCTGGCTTATGGCGAGGGGCTGCAAGCGCATGCGCGTGCGGCCGAGTTGAGATTGACGCACCCGACCAAGGAACGCATGTAATGGGAACGCTGGACGATAGGCTGAAGAAAGTGGTTCGCCAGGACATCCAGTCCATGCATGCCTACGCGATCCAGCAAAGCGCTGGGCTGGTGAAGCTCGACGCGATGGAGACCCCGTTCCGTCTTCCCGAGCAGCTGCAGCTGCAACTTGGCGAGCGACTCGGGCGCGTCGCGATCAATCGCTATCCGGTCGGCTGCGTGGCCGATGTGATTGCGGCGCTCTCCAGGTACGTAAAGCTGCCCGCCCGCTGCAAGCTGATGCTGGGCAACGGCTCGGACGAGCTGATCTCGCTGCTGGCACTCGCCTGCGATGTGCCTGGTGCCACGATCCTCGCGCCGCTGCCCGGCTTCGTGATGTACGAGATGTCGGCCAAGCTGCAAGGGCTGAAGTTCGTTGGCGTGCCGACCACCGCGAACTTCGAACTCGACGAGGCAGCGATGCTTGCCGCGATCGAGACGCATCATCCAGCGATCACCTACATCGCGTACCCGAACAACCCGACCGCGAACCTGTTCGATGAAGCGGTGGTTCAGCGCATCGTCGATGCCATCGGCCGCCAGAACGGTCTGGTCGTGTTCGACGAGGCCTACCAGCCGTTCTCGTCGCGCAGCTGGATGGGCAAGGTCGCGCAACATGAGCACGTGCTCGTGATGCGCACGCTGAGCAAGTTCGGTCTCGCGGGTGTGCGACTCGGCTACATGGTCGGCGCGGCCGCGCTGATCGCCGAGGTCGACAAGGTGCGCCCGCCGTACAACGTCAGCGCGCTGAACGCCGAGGCGACGCTGTTCGCGCTCGAGCATGCAGATGAGTTCGCGGCGCAAGCCGTGCTGCTGCGCGCCGAGCGCGAGCGGCTGCAAGTTGCGTTGAAAGCGATCACCGGTGCTACGCCGTTTCCGAGTGAAGCCAACATGATCCTGGTGCGCGTGCCCGATTCGGCGCGAGTGTTCGACGGCATGAAGGCCCGCGGAGTGCTCGTGAAGGACATCTCCGGGCTGCACCCGCTGCTCGCCAACTGCGTGCGCCTCACGGTGGGTACGCCGGAAGAAAACACCGTGATGATCGATGCGCTGAAAGCGAGCCTGTGATGAGCCCGACCGCAACCGCCAGCCCCCGCACGGCCGACGTGACCCGCAACACCGCCGAGACGCAGATCCGTGTCGTGCTCAACCTCGACGGCACCGGGGTCGCCAAGTTTGCGACCGGTATCGGCTTCTTCGATCACATGCTGGATCAGGTCGCGCGCCACGGCCTGATCGACCTCGATATCGACGCGAAGGGCGACCTGCACATCGATGGCCACCACACGGTCGAGGACGTCGGTATCACGCTCGGGCAGGCGATGGCAAAGGCGGTCGGCGACAAGAAGGGTCTGCGTCGCTACGGCCACGCCTACGTGCCGCTGGACGAAGCGCTGTCGCGCGTCGTGGTCGACTTTTCCGGCCGGCCGGGGCTGCACATGCGGGTCGACTTCAAGAGCGGCATGATCGGCACACTCGACTCGCAACTGGTCTACGAGTTCTTCCAGGGCTTCGCCAACCATGCGGGTGTCACGCTGCACATCGACAACCTGCATGGCGACAACGCGCACCACCAGTGCGAGACCATCTTCAAGGCCTTCGCGCGGGCACTGCGCATGGCGCTGGAGATCGACCCGCGCGCGGCCGGCGTGATCCCGTCCACCAAAGGCAGCTTGTGATATGAATAGGACGGTTGCCGTGGTCGACTATGGCATGGGCAACCTGCGCTCGGTGTCGCAGGCGGTGATGCACGTCGCGCGTGATTTGGGGATCGACGTGATCGTCACGTCAAGGCCCGACGAGGTCATTGCGGCCGAGCGCGTCGTGTTGCCCGGTCAGGGCGCGATGCCCGACTGCATGCGCGAATTGCACGACTCCGGCCTGCAGGAGGCCGTACTGCACGCCGCGGCCAACAAGCCGTTGATGGGCGTGTGCGTCGGCATGCAGATGTTACTGTCCCGCAGCGAAGAAGGACCGACCGACGGTCTCGGCCTCATCGACGGTGATGTGCGCAAGTTCCGGCTCGACGGCCGGCTGCAACCCGATGGAAGCCGCTTCAAGGTGCCGCAGATGGGCTGGAACCAGGTTTTCCAGGCGCAGCCGCACCTGATTTGGGCGGGCGTGCCCGACGCAGCCTACTTCTATTTCGTGCACAGCTTCTACGCCCACCCGTCCGACCCGTGCCACAGCGTCGGTGAAACAGATTACGGCGCTCGCTTTACCTGCGCGCTGGCGCGCGATAATATTTTCGCGACCCAGTTCCACCCCGAGAAGAGCGCCGAGCACGGTTTGGCGCTCTACAGAAACTTCCTTCACTGGAACCCTTGAGCGTTCCCAAGCCTCACGGCCATGCTGCTGATTCCTGCGATCGACCTGAAAGACGGTCACTGTGTGCGCCTCCAGCAAGGCGACATGAAGATTTCCA
>JANYBE010000362.1 GCA_025360945.1 Rhizobacter sp.
GGACTTCACCCCGGTGTGCACAACCGAGCTCGGCTACATGGCCAAGATCGAGCCCGAGTTCACCAAGCGCAACGCCAAGCTGATCGGCCTGAGCGCCGACCCGGTGGCGCGTCACGGCGAGTGGGCCAAGGACATCGAAGAGACGCAAGGCTCGGCCGTCAAGTACCCGATGATCGGCGACAGCGATCTGGTGGTGGCCAAGCTCTACAACATGCTGCCGGCAGACGAGGTCGGCGCAGATGGGCGCACCGCGGCGAACAACGCCACCGTGCGCTCGGTCTTCATCATCGGCCCGGACAAGAAAATCAAGCTGATGCTGACCTACCCGATGACGACGGGCCGCAACTTCGACGAGATCCTGCGCGTGCTCGACTCGATGCAACTGACCGCCAAGTACAAGGTCGCCACGCCGGTCAACTGGAAGCACGGCGAGGACGTGATCATCACTCCGGCGGTGTCGAACGAAGAGGCCGCGAAATCGTTCCCCGGCTTCAAGACGATCAAGCCATACCTGCGCACGACGAAGCAGCCCGGCTAATAGGTCTCGACGTGGAAGCGGCCCTCGTCCACCAACCGCTGGTGGACTGAGGGCCAGTCCATTCCCGCACTCGCGCACGCATCGCGGAGCGCTTCGAGCACACCGATCTCCATGCCCTTGAGGCCGCACAGGTAGACGAAGGTATCGCCGCGCAGCAGCTCGGCGACATCGGCGGCGCGCTGGCGCATGCGATCTTGCACGTACTCGCGCGGTTGGTTGGGCACCCGCGAGAATGCCAGCCGCGTGTCGATGAAGTCGGGCGGCAACTTGGTCAGCGGCCCGAAGTACGGCAACTCCCCGGGGCTGCGCGCACCGAAGAACAGTGTCAGCCGACCCGGCACGGGCTGGCCCGCGGCGCGCAGGCGCCGGCGCTGTTCGGTCATCGCGCGCATCGGTGCGGAGCCCGTTCCGGTGCACACCATCAGCAGGTTCGAGCCGGCGTGGTTGGGCATCAGAAAGCTTGTGCCAAACGGGCCGGTGACCTGCACCGTGTCGCCCTTGTGCAGGTCGCAGACGTAGTTCGAACACACGCCCGGGATCGGTTCGCCCGCATCGCTCTCGGTGACGCGCTTCACCGTGAGCGACAGGTTGTTGTAGCCCTCGCGCTCACCGGTGCGTGGGCTCGCCACCGAGTACATGCGCGGGTGGTGCGCGCGGCCGTTCGCGTCCGTCCCCGGCGCAATGATGCCGATCGATTGCCCTTCGAGCACCGGGAACGGCAGCGAACCGAAGTCGAGCACGATGTGGCGCACGTCGCCGCTCGCGCCCTCGGCGCTCAGGCGCAGGTTGCCGGCGACCGTGGCGATGATCGGGTTTTTCACTCCGTGCAGATTGGTCTGCGGCGTGGCGGCCGAGTGCGGTGCCTGGGTCGACGCTGGCGACACCGCGGCGTTGAGCTGCGACGGCGCGTCGTCGCCGCCGACCAGCGTGGCGAGCGAATCGTCGGCCGTGGTCGCACCCGCCTGTTCGATCGTCGGCAGCTCATCCCAGCCGAATTGCTCGGCGAGCGAGAAGACTTTGTCGCGTGCCACCACTCGCCAGTGGTCGATGCTGCCCGTCGGGCATGGGCTCAGGCAGGCGCCGCAGGCGTTGCAGACCTCGGCATTGACGACGTAGTTGCGATCGTCGTGCGTGATCGCATCGACCGGACAGGTCTCTTCGCAGGTGTTGCAGCGAATGCAGACCTCGGGGTCGATCAGATGCTGCTTGATCAGCACGACTTCGGAAACACTCATGGGCCGATGATGCGCCTGATCAGTTGAAGCGGATGTACTCGAAATCGACCGGCTGCTTGTTGATGCCGATGGCCGGCGGCGCAATCCAGTTCGCGTATTTCCCGGTCTCAACGACGCGGCCCATCAGCGACGCGACATACGCGCGGTCTTCCTCGGTGGCGAGCCACTGGTTCACGTTCAGCGCCCACTCGCTCTCGCTGATCGCGCGTCCGTCCGGGCTCACGCGGATACCGGCGAACGTACCGATGTGGCGATTGAAGGCCTTGTGCGGCAGCGTCAGACGGAACGAGATCCCAGCCTTCTCGATCACCCTGTTCCAGCGCGCCACGCCGCCGGCCGAGTCCTTGATGAAGTCGTCGCGCAGCACCTCGTTCAGCGCATTGAGCATGGGCACTTCCTTCTCGACCAGCGCACCATCCTTGACTTCGAGGATCTTGTAGCCATCGCCCTTGAGCAGGTGATCGTCGGTGCGCTTGGTCTCTTCGTAGCGGCCCTTCAGACCCGAGCTGTAGAAGATCGCCGCGTTGCTCGACTGGTCGGCGCCGAACAGATCGATCGTCACGCTGTAGTGGAAGTTCAGGTAACGCTGCAAGGTCGGCAGGTCGATCACGCCCTTCTTGCGCAGCTCGGCCGGATCCTCGACGCCGCTCTCCTTCATCACCTGGCAGGTGCGCTGGATCACGCGCGAGACGCCGCTCTCTCCGACGAACATGTGGTGCGCTTCCTCGGTCAGCATGAACCGGGTCGTGCGCGCGAGCGGGTCGAAGCCGCTCTCGGCCAGCGCGTTCAACTGGAACTTGCCGTCACGGTCGGTGAAGTAGGTGAACATGAAGAACGCGAGCCAGTCCGGCGTCTCTTCGTTGAACGCGCCGAGGATGCGTGGGTTGTCCGCATCACCTGAGCGGCGCTCGAGCAACGCTTCTGCCTCTTCGCGGCCATCACGGCCGAAGTGCTTGTGCAGCAGGTAGACCATCGCCCAGA
>JANYBE010000444.1 GCA_025360945.1 Rhizobacter sp.
GATCGAACTCGCCGGCTACTGGCTGCACACGCGCTCGGTTTGAGAAGGCTTGAATTACCGGCGGCAATGACGTGGGTGCCGATCATTGCGGCGGCCGCGAGGCGGACAGGGCCGTGCTCAGCGCATCGAGCGGGCTGCGAACGCCGCCGCCCCCGACCTTGAGGACGTGCGTGTAGATCATCGTCGTGCTGACGTCGCTGTGTCCGAGCAGCTCCTGGACCGTCCGAATGTCGTACCCGGCTTGCAAGAGGTGGGTCGCGAACGAGTGACGCAGGCAGTGCGGCGTTGCGGGCTTGTCGATTCGAGACCTCTCGACCGCCCGCTTGAAGGCCCGCTGAAACGTCTGGTCATACGCATGGTGGCGACGAATCACGCCCGTGCGGGGATCGGTCGAGTGATGGTCGGACGGGAACATCCAGAACCACGACCAACTCATACCTGCACGCGGGTACTTGCGTTCCAGGGCGTTTGGCATCTCGACGCCACCGATCTCGGCGCTCCGATCTGCTCGCCACAGTCGATGCGCGGCGGCGAGTTGTTCCTGCAGTGCAGCCTTCAAGGAGCTGGGCAGCATGACGGCGCGATCCTTGTCCCCCTTGCCACCCCGAACCACAAGTGTCAGGCGAGAGAACTCGACATCCTTGACACGAAGCTCTAGACCCTCCGTGATCCGCAGTCCCGTTCCGTACAGTAGTTGAGCAAAGACGCGGTGCTCAGCTTCAAGCTCGGACAGCACGCGCGCCACCTCCTCTTGCGTCAACACCACCGGCAGGCGACGGCGGGCGACGGGCCGGTCGATTGACTTCATCCACGGAAGGTCCACCTCGTAGACTTTGCGATAGAGGAAGAGCAGCGCAGATAAAGCTTGACGGTGAGTTGACGCAGCGACGCCTCCGACGGTGACCAAGTGGATGAGAAACGCCTCGATCTCCGGGGCGCCCATGGTCTGAGGGTGCTTCATACCATGAAAGCGCACGAAAGCCCTGACCCAATGGACGTAGGCCTGCTCGGTTCGAAGGCTGTAGTGAACGTAGCGAATGCGCTCGCGCAGCTGGTCGAGCAGGCGGGCCGATTGCAGCGGGGGGAGCAAAAGCGGCGAGCTTCGTTGTGTTTGAAAAGTGCTCGCCGTTGCATGATCTGCGGACGAGCTGCCGAGTGTCGATTTCCACGTCTGATGTCTGCCTGAGTTCATTCCTGATCTCCCGATTTGGAGGGCGATCGTCGCGACCAACTGGCTCACCAGGTGAGCGACTGCGCGGAACCAACAGGAGAAACGCTTGAATTCTCTAGGCATGTTCGCAATCAGGAAGTTCAGGTAAGGGAGCGCGTACCCGCGCGAACCCCTGGACTGCACGATCACCTGTGCGGCGCAGCCAGCGTTGAGACGGGGAACCGATCCCAGTCCGACACATAGGGCCCGGAGCGCACATGAAAAAGCAGAGTGGCCTGCAAGGTAGTCCGCCGCTTGGGGGTGCAAAGTCCGCGAATTCGTTGTTTGCCGCAAACTCTGGCTTGATACGTCGGTGTTACGCAGCAAGATTCATCAACAATGTCAAGGCCGACAGATACTTGGCTTGCTCGCCAGTGACGATGATCTCCAGCAAGTTGTTTTGGTTACGGGCCGCACTGCGCCCTACAACACGTTAGGCGTCACATGCATCAGCCCGAGTTCGTCCCCGCGTGGAAAGCAGACTGGCGGCGACCGCTTGTAGCCGCAACGCTTTGGATGCTTCTTGGTAGCGCGGCTGGTTGGGCTGCGGCTTACACGATTGCCGAGCATGGCTCGATTGTCTTTATCGGGGTGGGCGTCGCAATTGGCGTTGTTGGTGCGGTTGCGCACGCTGGTGTGCTTCAGTCGCCTCGCTTTCGCGTAGCCGGCTTGCTCGCTCAGGCGTTGTTGCTCTGGCTTGCTACGCTTGCTCTACTCGTGCTGGTTGCTGTCGCCGGAGGCTTGGTCGGCTATTTGGAACGGTTCTGGGCTACGCTTGGCTTCTTCTTGCTCGTCGGTGCGGTGCCAGCTCTTCTG
>JANYBE010000465.1 GCA_025360945.1 Rhizobacter sp.
GTGACGTCGTGCCAGTGCCGTGCGAAGCGGGCACCGCCGCGGAGGCTGCCTTGGGCGCAGAAGACATGGATCGCGGTGGCCTTCTCCCAGAAGGTGCGCTCGGGCCGCATGACCTGCGGCTTGGCCTCGGGAAATCGCACGTCGGTAAGGTGATGGGCGGCATCGCAGGTGATGGCCCGTGGCTCATGAGGCTCGCCGGTGGAGCGTGCGCCGAACTCCAGCATCACCGCTGGCGCGACATAGCCGGTGCCGGTCGAGAGCGGCTCATATTCGATAAAGAGCAGGGAGTCTTCCACGCGGGCTTTGGCCGGCAGCGCGCGTCCCGCAAGCGCGGCGGCGAGCTGCGGCGCCAACGTCCCGGAGACCAGGTCGGCGAGGCGCTCGCGGATCGCCTTGCTCCACTTCTTCTCCTGGCTCTTGTTCGCGGGCAGGGGTGCGTCTGCGTTTCAAAAGGGTCGCCGGCCGTCGCGGTGGGTTGTGGTGCTGGGGGACGCGGCCGGCCGCTGTTGGCCCGCCATTGCGGCAAGTGCCTACGGCCGCCGTACAGCCGAGCGCTACGTGTCGGCCCGACCCACGCGGCCGACCCGCGTTGCTAGTTCAAAAGACTGCTGTGCCTTCCATTGCTGTCGCTCGGACCAACGAGGGAAAGCAGGGGCGAAGGACAGCTTGCTGGCAGTCAGCGTAAATTAGCCCGGCGCCCGCGACAGGCAGCAACCGCTGCAAACCGGGCGGCCCCAAGCGGTACTAAGAGCGATCGTTCATGGGAACGGCGAACGGCATCAGCAATTTCCGCACTGCGCGCACGACCCGGTCGAGATTTGGCACTTGACCGCTGAGGGTTCTGGCGAAGGCATCCCACTGCCGCTGTTTGCCAGCGTCGGCGGAAAAGTCGTCGCTCAGCCCGTCCGGAGTAGATGTCGGAATCTCGGTGTTGCGCCGTGCAAAGGTCGCCTCAATGGCCCCCCGCATCCGTTGCGACTCGAGCTCGAACGACTCCATCAGCATCCACACGTCGTAGTAGTCCTTCATGCGGCTGTTGGCTCGTCCCAGCACCACCATCGCATGAAACTTTTCGGCGATGACGGTCTCGAGCGGATAGGCGCGCAAGTGAGGCGACGGCATGTCGAGCAACACCGGCAGATCGATGTCTTCGACACCAGGCTCGACGGCATCGCCGAAGCCGATATCAACCGTGATCGGAATCCGCGCACCGGCGAGTGCGGCCGTGGTGCGGAGCCGCGACCCGCCGTACTCGACCTCTTCGCGAATGGCCTCGATCCGCAGACCTTCTAGGTCGAAGCTCACCCCGTCGTCAACCTTGATCGCCATGATTTCGCGGAACGTTCCGAGCAGCGCATCCTCCGCCGCGTCCCCGAAGCCGAGAAGGTCCACGTCCCGGGTCGCGCGGTGCGGCTCGTCGAACCAGGTTGCGAGCAGCATCGCACCCTTCAGCACGAACCGCTCGCGATGCGGCGAAAGACTCAGCCGATGCAGCAGGCGCTCGAGCGCGTAGCGCGTGAGCAGCAACTCCATCGGCTGAGCGCGCGAACGCGCGAGGTTCAGCAGGCGCTGCCGCACCGAAGCGCCGACGTTGCGCGGACGATCAGGCATCGCTGGTCAACGCCATGAGGTAGGGCTCCATCGTGGCCCACACGCCCGCAGCCTTGGCCTCCCGCGCAATCTCCGCGGGCGTAGCCTTGCGCTGGCGCAGCGCTTGGCGCAGCCCCTCGATCGCAAGCGCGTCACCCACTGTTCGGCGGTAGCGGAACAGGTCGGCCACCGTCTTGGCAACGGCGAACACTGGGACCGACGTTCCGGAGATCTGCTTTCGTTCCACGCTGCGACCCAGAAGCTCGTCAGAGAACCGGGCGATGCGAATCGGCGGGTAGGTGATGCGGGGGCGCCAGTCCTTGCGCCCGATGGCGATCCAGACCTTCGGCGGCATCTGGTCGGTGAGGCCGTGGAAGGCCAGTGCCGAGCCCAGGCAGATCACGCCTTTGGGAATCAGCCGCGCCACCTCGGCCAGCGATTGCTGCGCATCGAGCGCGGCATCGGGAAGTTGGTAGAGCCCGCGGGCGAGGCGCACGACCTCGCCGGCTCGCTCCATGCGGCCGACCGTGGTCGCGGTGATGCCCGCCTCGCTGAACTCCGCGAGCCGCGTCATCCCGCGCCGCTTGAGCAGCGCCAGCGCTTGGGTGCGCTGCGTAAAGGCGGCAGGGGCGGGCATGTTGTGAATCCTCGGTCGAATCAAAGAAACGTCCGAGGATTTATACCACTTCGGTGTGGTTGCGAGCAACTGGCCGTTCATCGGCAGTCGACGGCCCATTCGGCCGCCCTCGGGTGACGCGGATGCCGAGGCGGCAACGGTGGCATCGCTTCGCTCGATGGATTCCACAGCCACACCGGTCCCGACAAGTCGCACACCTCGCGATACCGCCCACTGTCGTCCACACCCGCTCGGACGACGAACAGCGAGTGGGCCGAACCTTCGCAGTCGGTCAACGTCGCTGTGGCCAGCACGCTCTCGGCACCCAGGTTGTATCGAAGCCCCTTCACAAAGGAGCGCCCATCAGCCACGAGCCGCTCGATGAGTTGCTTGTCGAAAGCGTCTTCGAGCGGTAGCCAGTGCCGAGTCACCGGCATCAGCCACAGCTCCACGATGGTCGGAACGCCTGCCGCTCCAACGCTGAAGGTGGCGATGATCATCATGTGTATGTCATCGGCGGCACCCCACAGCGCAAGCGCGGACTCGAAGCGCCGCCCGAGCCGGCGGTAGAGCTGCTCGTCCAGCGCTAAGCCTTGGTCGGGCACATGCTTCACGACGGCCTTGAAGCCATAGCGAGTCGGCACGATTTCCTTCACCTCGGCGATCAGCAGCATCAGTCGCTGCGGCTTGCCGGGCTCCGCGATGGCTGGCGACCACTGCGCCATCCGCCTGGCATTGATCGCGGCGCGCTGATCGACCGAGAAGACCTCGGGGATGTAGAGCCGCGAGCGCAGCGAATCTCCCCGTGCGACCTTGTTCTCTGCCGCCAGCAGCAAATGCTTGCGCACCGTGCCCCAGGTGCGTTTGCCCGCAAACCCGGGCTGCCAGCGCGTCAGCCCGGCCTGGTCCCAAAGGTAGTGCAGCAGCCCGCGAAGCGAGAGCTTCGCGCCGCTACTGGCCACGCTGTCGCCGTTTCCACCGGAGGTCGGCATCGCCGAGCGTCCTGCGATCTTCGACATCGAGAAGTCGAGCTTCAACGTGGTTTCGCCGGTATCCGGGTCTTCGGTGATCGCCGATCCCAAGAGCTGACCGAGGCCGGAGGACTCCGGCGGCGGCTCGTAGTGCAGACAGTCAGGTGCGTGGTGGCTGCCGGTGTTCGGCATGCGCTTGACGACGAAGCCCTCATTCGTGCCCGCGAGGCGCGCCACATACATCTCGACGCCATCGATCACGCACATGCAGCGAGGCCGCCGATGCGCCGAGTGCGCATCCGCGATTGCTTCGACAAACCCCCGTGATGCCGCCTCAAACCGCTGGCCACCCACCGCGTAAACGGATAGTGGCGCAGTCACTGCATTGCAAGGTGGTGGCTCGTACATGTCGTGGTCTCATCGGACCGGCGCCGCGCGCTCTCGCGTGCGTTGCGCTTCCGGCGTCGGCATGACGACGGGCCGCTGAGACGACGCCGCTTTGTCGTACACATTGACCTTGATCGACTGGCCTTCGCGCATGCGCTGTGCGAGCTTCTCGGTGGCCGCGGCCATCACGGCCTCGCGCTGTTTCCCGGGCACGCCTTTGGCGACCAGCACCGCCTCGATGGCGGCGAGCACGGCCTTGCGTCCGCCACCGCCGCGGACGGATGACTTCTCCGCGGGCGTTGCGGCAGCAGCGGGACCGTCCCCACGAGCGGGCTCGATTCGGTTGACCAAGCGCGCCTCGCGCTCCTTCTTCAGCACCTCAAGGTCGGCGGGGTTAGGCTCATAGCCGACCGTCTTGACGCCCCGCGCGGAGGCGTCGAGCCACACCATGCGCTTGAAGTCTTCGTTTCCCGAGACGCGCAGCGCGCGCCAGTTGCGCGCCTCAGCCACGTCAACCATCGACCGTGCCACTGACGGGCTGTTGGTGTCGGTCGCCAGCCGGAACGTCGATTCGGTAAAAGCCACGCGCGACGTGTCGCCGCGGAACCTGTACTCAGTGCGACCGATGGTCACGTCGCCGACGGTCACCGGTGCCCGCTTGATGAGGTACCGATCCACCAGCGCGGCTTTGAGTCGTGCGACAAGTGCAGCACGTTCTGCTTTCGCGTCGATGCTGGAGATGACCTTCGCGTCCGCCGCATCGGCGTGCGGCTGGGCCTTGGCCAACGGTACGACGTTCGTCGCGTGCGGCACGTCGTCGCGTATCGGCGTGGCATCGATCGGCCGCTCGGGCGCCGCCGCCAGCTTCGGGCCGCGCTGCCATTCGCCATCGACCTTCTGCACCGTCGTTCGCCTGCCTTCGGCGTCGAGTGCGACGAAGCGATTGCTGCCGAGCTGATCGGCCTTCGCGACCATCTCGGGGAAGGTGTTCGCGCGGTACGTGACTTCAGCGAACGGATCGCGCAGCTCGTAACGCTCGGCGGACACGTCGGTCGGCGTTTGGAATCGCTCCTTGGCAATCGTGGCGCGGTTGGCAGGTTCGACCGTGCCGCCCTGTCCAGATGTCGGGCGAGCCGAGGGAGTGTTGTCTGAGTCCATGGCGTCCTCGCGTTGAGATAGCGGAGCAAGTTCGTGGCGGATCAAGGCATCGCGGAGGGCGATGAGCCCATGGCGACCGGTATTGCCCGGTAGACCTCGATCTCGACACGCCGGTTCATGCCCCGGCCGGTGGGGCTCGAGTTGTCGGCCGCGTGGTCGCCCGCCGGCTGGTAGGTGACGCGAATGCGGGCCGGATCGACACCGGCGCTGACCAGGTAGGCACGCAAGCTTGAGAAGGTCCCCGGCATCGGGCCGATCACAGCCAGTGCGCTCGTTGCCACGATCGGCGACGCAAAGAACTTCGACAATGGAAGGCAGGTTGCGGCCTGGCAGGGCTTGGTGCCTCGGCAGCATTCCAGTGGCGGCAAGGCGAATCTGCAGGGCATCAGCAAGCGCGGCGATACGTATCTGCGCACACTACTCGTCCAGGGCGCACGGTCGGTGATCCTCAGCGCCGCGAAAAAGCTCGAAGCCACCAGCTGGCTGCACAAGATCATGGAGCGCCGCAACACGAATGTTGCAGCGATCGCGCTGGCCAACAAGAACGCGCGAACCGTCTGGGCATTGCTCGCTCACGACCGCGAGTTCCGGCCCGACTATTCGCCCTCAGCAGTGGCCTCGTAAGAACGCCGCGGTCCAGGCCCAACCAAAAGGAGATTTCCCGGTTGCTCAGGCGAGCATGCAGTGATGGCACGACAGGTAAGACCGTGGTTGATCAAGCCCGCACCAGTCAACGCACCTCGAGTGCAACATGGCAATGGGGCGTCGACCAGCAGATTCCACCAGGGACAGCGGGCAATTCAACGCCGCACATGAAGTCCGGATGTACAGCAGCAATCTTTACCTTCGAGCTGG
>JANYBE010000471.1 GCA_025360945.1 Rhizobacter sp.
TTCAAGAAGTTCGCCGGCATCGACGTGTTCGACATCGAGATCGCGGAGAACGATCTGGACAAGCTGATCGACCACATTGCCGCGCTCGAACCCACGTTCGGCGGCATCAACCTCGAGGACATCAAGGCGCCGGACTGTTTCTATGTCGAGCGTGCGCTGCGCGCGCGCATGAAGATCCCGGTGTTCCACGACGACCAGCACGGCACGGCGATCGTCGTCGGTGCCGGGCTGCTGAACGGGCTCAAGGTCTCGGGCAAGAGCATCAAGGAGGTCAAGCTCGTGACCTCCGGTGCGGGTGCCGCCGCACTCGCCTGCCTAGGCCTGCTGATGAAGCTGGGTCTGCCGCGCGAGAACATCTGGGTCACCGACCTGGCCGGCGTGGTCTACGAGGGCCGTACCCAGCTGATGGACGAGGACAAGATCGTCTTCGCGCAAAAAACCTCGCAGCGCTCGCTGGCTGATGTGATCAAGGGCGCTGACATCTTCCTCGGCCTGTCGGCCGGCGGCGTGTTGAAGAAGGAAATGGTCGCCTCGATGGCGCCGAACCCGATGATCTTCGCGCTCGCGAATCCGACGCCCGAAATCCTGCCGGAAGAGGTGCTGGAAACGCGCAGCGACGCGCTGATCGCGACCGGCCGCACCGACTACCCGAACCAGGTCAACAATGTCCTGTGCTTCCCGTACATCTTCCGCGGCGCGCTCGACTGCGGCGCGACCACGATCACCATCGAGATGGAGATCGCCGCAGTGCATGCGATCGCCGAGCTCGCGCAGGCCGAGCAGAGCGAAGTGGTCGCGGCCGCCTACGCCGGCGCGAATCTGAGCTTCGGTCCGGAGTACCTGATCCCCAAGCCGTTCGACCCGCGCCTGATGATGAAGATCGCGCCGGCGGTTGCACAGGCCGCCGCCGATTCGGGCGTGGCCGCGCGTCCGATCAAGGACATGGACGCGTACCGCGACAAGCTCCAGACCTTTGTGTACGCCTCGGGCACGACGATGAAGCCAATCTTCGCGCTGGCCAAGAGCGCGGTGAACAAGCGTGTCGCCTTCGCCGAAGGTGAAGAGGAGCGCGTGCTGCGCGCGGTGCAGGTCGTGGTCGACGAAGGCCTGGCACGCCCGACGCTGATCGGCCGACCCGAGTTGATTGCGCAGCGCGCCGAGAAGTTCGGCCTGCGCCTGAAGGCCGGCGTCGACTACGACGTCGTCAACACCGAGAACGACCATCGCTTCCGCGACTACTGGCAGAGCTACCACCGCATGACCGAGCGCCGGGGCGTAACCGAGCAACTCGCCAAGATCGAAATGCGCCGGCGCCTGACGCTGATCGGCGCGATGCTGCTGAAGTCAGGCGAGGTCGATGGCCTGCTATGCGGCACCTGGGGCACGACCGCGATGCACCTGCACTACATCGACCAGGTCATCGGCAAGCGCGAAGGCACCAAGACCTACGCGTGCATGAACGGCCTGATCCTTCCGGGCCGGCAGGTGATGCTGGTCGACACGCACGTCAACTACGACCCGAGCGCCGAGCAACTCGCCGAGATCACGATCATGGCGGCCGAAGAGATGATGCGTTTCGGTCTGCAGCCGAAGGCAGCCCTGCTCTCGCACAGCAACTTCGGCTCGAGCAACCAGCCTTCGGCCGTGAAGATGCGCAATGCGCTCGCACTGCTGCAGCAACAAGCACCGTGGCTCGAGGTGGACGGTGAGATGCACGGCGACACCGCGCTCGACGGCCCGTACCGCAAGACCATCATGCCGAGCAGCGCGCTCACCGGAGAAGCCAATCTGCTGGTGCTGCCCAACATCGATGCTGCCAACATCAGCTACAACCTGCTGAAGACGGCGGCCGGTGGCGGCATCGCGATCGGCCCGGTCCTGCTCGGCGCGGCCAAGCCCGTCCACATCCTGACCCCGTCGGCGACGGTGCGACGCATCATCAACATGACCGCGCTCGCCGTGGCCGACGCCAACGCAGCGCGCTGACAAAGTTCGCCAAATCCAGTACCCGGGAAAACCCGAAGGATTTGTGAATGTTCTGTGACAGGGCGGCAGGACTCGCCAGTTAGAGCAATTCCGGCAACAAGACTTCACAATACTTTGGTTATTACAGAGAGCAAGCACTCACATACACGGCAATTCAATTGCCCCAATTTGAGGCAGAGGCTTGAGGTTTTCGGCCCAATTCGGTAACATCGCGGCTTCTGATTTCAGGGATTTCCCGTGTCTTTCTCCGGTCGGCCACTGTGGTGGCAAGCTCTGCACAAGACGGGGCTGGTTCTCACATTGGCATGCGCGGCGCTGGCGACCAGTGTGGTCAATGCCCGAGGCGTGGCGCCTGGCACGGTGGCGTTGGTGGCGTTGCCGGCCGAAGCGCAAGCCACTCACCGCCTGATCTTGGCCGGCGGGCCCTTCGCAAGTCACAAGGATGGCACGGTGTTCGGCAATCGCGAACGCGCGTTGCCGCGTCAGCCTCGCGGCTTCTATCACGAGTACACGGTTCGCACGCCGGGCGCCCGTGACCGGGGCGCGCGGCGCATCGTTTGCGGCGGTCGCGAGCCGCAGCACCCCGACGCCTGTTTTTATAGCGACGATCACTACGCGAGTTTCCAGCAAATCGTGCCGTGATCGGCGATTGAAGTTTTTGTTCACGGTTTGATTTTTTTGACCCAAGGAGGAACGTGACCATGCTGTTGCAGACAGTCCGTCCAAACATTGTCCAGTCGATCCGCGCGTTTCGCGTGGAGGACCTGATGGAAGCGGCGCAAGGCGCCAACCAGCATTTCCTCTACGCGAACCTCACCGCGGCCCAGTCCAAGCAGGACGTCCTCGAAGCCATTGCGCAGGCCTTCACGTTCCCGGCGCACTTCGGCAAGAACCTGGATGCACTCTACGACTGCATGACCGACCTCGTTCACAAATCCGGATCGCAGCCGGGGTTCGTGGTGGTGCTGGAGCAGTTGCCGGACAACCCACGTTTTGATCGGGAGGCGCGTGAAAGCCTGCTCGATGTCTTTCGCGATGCGGCTGATTTCTGGGCCGAACGGAAGATCCCCTTCAGGTGCTTCTATTCTTTTCAGTAGCCCGCTCCCAAGAACTCGGGTCATGGGAGCGGGCGACGGATGTGGCCCCCAGTGTTGCAGACAAGCCGGTCAAGCCGGCCGCCAAAAGCGCTGCGAACAACAACTTCGGCATGAACATGCCGATGATGAGCAGCGCGTTCGACACGGCAATGTGGCTTAACGCCGCATAAGGGCGGATTGAGCAGCCCATAGCGCCCTGCACCGCAACTGCCGTTCTCGCAAGTGCTAAGAGCCCTGACCGCGCCATTTTCTGGCGCGGTCAGTTTGGCCTAAAGTACAAATCTTCTCCAGCAGCGCATACGGCCCGAGAGGCTAGAGGCCTCGGGCTGAGAATCATCTCTTGCATCCAGCGGGCGAGACAACGCCGGCGCAGGCTGCTTTGGCACTTTCGAGCTAGAGCGGGAAGCGGTCTCGACCGCAGCTCGAACCAGCGCCGGAGCTTTGCGCCCCACAAGCCTTCTGTTCGAGCCCAAGCCTCAAGCGACAACTTTCCACTGAGCACCTGCCAGGGCCATCATGCTGCAGCCGGGTGGCTGGCAAGTGCGAAAAGACGAGTCGCTGGGTCAAAGTGCTTCCCATGTAGCCCCGCGAGCCTTTGCGCCTTCTGGGCTATCCAGTTGCGGCAAAACGCCAGCTCGTCGTCGACGTCGCGGAGCACGCGCAACCTCAACGCAGCGGTTCGTTGCACCGCGGGGAGTCTCTTATTCCGGCGCCTGCACGCCCTTCAACTGCGCACCCACCGAAGCGGCGAGCGCGAGGTACTCAGCCACCGGCACCTCTTCGGCGCGACGCTGCACGTCGAACTCGCCGGCAAAGCCGTGCTCGGCAAGCCAGCGGCCCAGGGTGTGGCGCAACAGCTTGCGGCGCTGGGAGAACGCGACGCGCACCAGCTCGCTGAGCAAAGCCAGCTCGACGCCCGGCGCGTCTGGCAGCGGCAGCATGCGCACGATAGCCGAGTCCACCCGCGGCGGCGGGTCGAACGACTCTGGCGGCACGTCGAGTACCGACTCGATGTCGTAGCGCCATTGCAGCATCACACTCAGGCGCCCGTAGTCCTTGGTACCGGGCCCGGCCGCCATACGCTGCACGACTTCCTTTTGAAGCATGAAATGTTGGTCGACCACGTGCGCGGCACTGCCCAGCAGGTGGAACAGGATCGGCGACGAGATGTTGTACGGCAGGTTGCCTACGACCCGCAGCCGCTGGCCGCGCGCCCGTGCCAGCGCGTCGAAGTCGACCCGCAGCACGTCGGACTCGATCACCTCGATCCCAGGCCGCGAGCGCAAGCGTTGCGCCAAATCGCGATCGAGCTCGATGACAGTAAGCTGCTCGCACCGCGCGACGAGCGGGTTGGTCATCGCACCCAGCCCGGGCCCGATCTCGACCAGCGCCTCTCCGGGCTGGGGCGCGATCTCGTCGATGATCGCGTCGATGACCGCGCCGTCGGTCAGGAAGTGCTGGCCGAAGCGCTTGCGCGCGATGTGCTTCAAGTGGCCCCGGCTACTGCGGCGGCTCGCGCATTTCGATGTACGCGCGGGCACGCAGGTCGCGCACCCACTCGACGTAAGCGTCTTCGAACTTCTGCTCGCGCAACACGTTGCGCGCCTGCTCGCGCTGCTGCTTCAGGTCCAGCGTCATCTGGCGGCGCTCGAGCACCTGGATCAGGTGCACGCCGAAGCGCGACGAGAGCGGGTCCGAGATGCCGTTGATTGGCAACGCGTTCATCGTCTCTTCGAATTCGGGCACGAAGGCGCCAGGCGACGTCCAGCCTAGGTCGCCACCGGCAGCTGCGCTGCCGTCTTCGGAGTTGTCGCGCGCAAGCTGCTCAAACGACTTCGCGCCGCTCAAGATCTGTCGCTTGAACTCGCTCAGCCGACGCCCGGCGGCCTCGGCCGAGAGTTGCTCGGAGACACGCAACAAAATGTGGCGCGCATGCGTTTGCTGCACCGTGAACGCACCGCCCTCCTGGCGATCGACGAGCTTGATCACGTGAAAGCCGGCGCCGCTGCGCAACAGTGTCGGCGACACCTCGCCGGGCTTCAGGTTGCGGGCAACTTCGACGAACACATCGGGCAGCCGGTCCATTGGCCGCATGCCGATGACGCCGCCCAGGGCCTTGTTGCCATCTTCGGAGATCTCATTCGCAATCGTCTCGAAGGCCTCGCCACCCTTCACGCGCGCCAGCGCGACTTCGGCGCGGGCCTTGCGCTGCGCGAGCACATCGGCGTTCGCGCCCTCAGGCACGGTTACCAGGATCTGCGCAATGTTCAGCTGCGCCGCGGTGCCCGCCGCGACACGGCGCTGTTCGATAAGCTTGTCGATGTCCTCGGCGCTGATGCGAATGCGCTGATTCACCTCGTGCTCGCGCACGCGTTCCATGAGGAGCTGGTCGCGCACGTTGTTGCGAAACGCGCTGTAGGCGAGGCCCTGCTGTTGCAGCCGCGCCCGAAGCTGCGCCATCGTCATCTGGTTCTGCACCGCCACGTTAGCCACCGCGCGGTCGAGTTCGGCCTCGTCGACCTTGGAGCCGACATCGCGTGCATTGGTGACCTGCACGCGCTCGTCGATCAGGGCATCGAGTATCTGCCTTCGCAGCTCGGCCGGCGGCGGCAGCTGGCTCTTGCCGCGCGCCGCGTCTTCGCGGATGCGCGCCAGACGCCCCTGCAGCTCGGCATTGGTGACGAGCTCCTGGTTGACCACGGCGATGATGTAGTCGGCCATCGCCGGCGTCGACGCGCTGCGGGTCTGCGCCGGCGCCAAGGGCACAAGCAGGCAGCATAGGGCCAGGCCGAGCACGGCGCGCAGCGCGCGAGCGCGGGAAACGATCAACAACGAATCAGTCATAAGTACTCGACGGAAGAGGCTCCGCGCGACCCTCGCGCAGCAGCCGGTAACCGGGGATATTGTCCTTCAAGCTCTGCAGCGGGTTGGAACCCAGCTTGGACAGGCCGACCAGCTCGAGTTGCAGCAGCAGCCGCGTCGTCGCTTCGCTCAGGCCCGTGGACTGGCGGCTCGCGACGATGCGGCCGATCCAGCAGCCCGCGTCGTATTCGACGCCGACGATCGCATCCGTGAGCCTGCGCTCCAGCGTGCTGTAGTTGACGCGGCCCACGGCGTACCAGCTGCCGCTGCAATTGCCACCCCCATTTCCGCCGTTGCGCGAGACCTGCGCTTCAGTCGGCGTGCGTCCGTAGATCGGCCATTGCCAGCCAAGCTCGACCTGTTCGCTCAGGCCTCGCGTCAGCCGGTAGGTGACGCTGACGGTGCGAAACGGCCCAGGCGAATAGCGCGCGCTGACGACCGAGCGGTTGACCCGGCCGCTGTCCGGGCTGTATTGCACCGAACCTTCGAGCGACCAGGCCGGGATCACCGTGGTCGAACCAAGCAGCAGCAAATCCGACAGGCGCTGCGTCAGCGGCACGCTGTCGGGCGTGACGAACTGGTCGCGCAGCAAGTAGCGTTGCGCGGCACCAAGGCGCAGCAGCTCGGCACCACTATTCGGGTCGAGCACGCGGGTCGTGACCCCGGCGGTGATCTGGTGCGCGTCCGACACGCGGTCAACACCCGTGAATGCGTTGTCTGTGAAGATCGAGTCGAAGTTGAAATCCTTTGCCGAGGCGTCGAAATTCGGCAGGCCGCTTTGGTCCTTGTACGGCGTGTTGACGTAGAGCAGGCGCGGCTCCAGCGTCTGACGCACGCCGTGGCCGAAGAAGGCGGTCTCACGTTCGAACACCCAGGCGCTGTCCAGGCTCAGCGTCGGGATCAGTCGCGACGGACTGGTGTTCTGCGGGCCGATCGCGCCGCTGATCTGGTCCAGCGAGTACGACGCGGCGTTGAATGAAACCTTCGGGATAAATGTCCAACCCGGCGTCACGTAAGGCCGGCTGACGCTGCCCAGCGCATGCAGCCGCATTCCGGTCAAGCGCGGCAACAGCGACGCATCGGCGGGGTTCGTGAAGCGGTTGAATTCGCCCTCGAAGCCGATCTCCAAACCGCTGCCAACACGGCCCGCGTAGCGCGCACCGAGCTGCGGCGTGCGCTCATAGGGCGCCTCGATGCGTGTCGTCGGATCGGTGGTCTGAAGCACCTGCCAGCGTTGCAGCCGCGCGTAAGTGGTCCAGTCGTCGAACGGGCGGCCGAACTGGAAGTCGGTTGCGAGCAAGCGCGGCGTCAGGCTCGCCACGTCGCCCGGAAAGTCCTTCCAATAGTCGTCGTCCGAGACGCGCAGCAGACGCATCTTGAGCAGCAGCTCGTTGCCGAAGTCGCTATCGTGCGCGCCAGCCAGTGCATAGCGCGTGGTGCCGGTGGAGCGGTCGTAGGGCAGCAGGTCGAGCATGGCCTCGCCGCTGTACTTCGGCTCCAAATAGCGAAACTCGCTCGCCAGCGACGGCCCGCGCCGCGTGCTGATCTCGGGCGTAAAGGTGGCGTCGCGGTTCGGTGCGATGTTCCAGTAGTACGGGATCGAGACCTGCAGGCCGCTCTTGGTATCGAGGCCGACATTCGGCGGCAGCCACCCCGACTTGCGCTCGTCAGTGAGCGGGAAGCTCAGGCGCGGCGCACCCAATATCGGCACGCCGTAGAAGCGCAGCACTCCGCCCTCGGCCACACCCTCGTTGTTGGCGAAGTCGAAATGCACCCGGTCGGTCGTGAGAATCCACGCCGGGCCACCGGAACCATCGGCCGGACAGCTGCTGTAGGTGGCGTCGGTGGCGACGGCGCGCTGCTCGTCGAGAAAGTCCACGCGCGCAGCGATGCCACCGGCCCCGGTGCGGTTGAAGTGGTAGGTCGGCTGCAGGAAAAAGCCCTCGAAGCGTTGCACGTGAAGTTGCAACTCCGGGCCGGCGTAGATGTTGCCGTCGCGGCTGATGCGCACACTGCCGTGCGCGACAGCGAGGTCATCGGGCTGCGTGTAGCTCAGGCGATCGGCGCGTATCACCAGGCCGCCGCGGCGAAATTCGGCATTGCCTTCGGCGCTTGTGTCCAGATCAGGCCGGCCGCTGACCGTCTGAGCCTGCAGGATGATCGGCAGCTTGCGCGAGGCCTCGCCGCGCGCCGGCGGTTCCAGCATCGACGACGGGCGCAGCTCTATGGCTTCATCCGGATTGCTGCTCTGCGCCCACGCAGGGCCCACCAGCAGCGCAGCCAGCGACGCGGCGAGAGCAGTGAGTAGCGGTCGCGCCGCGCGGGGTTTGTTGAGGAGCACCAGTGGCGAGAGTGAGCAGCGCGGTTTGTAGAATCGATTATCCACGCCCGGACCCCACACGAAGCACCTCTTGACCTCAAGCACCTCTCCCACAGCCATCGCCTGGCCCGAGGCCGCGCGTCATCACGCATTCGACTCGTGGCTGCACGGCGTCGCGGCGACGCACTGCCTGGACACGGCAACGCTGCGCAGCGCATCGAGCGATGCGAGCTTCCGGCGCTACTTCCGCATCGACAGCGTGAACGGCAGCAGCTTCATCGTGATGGACGCACCACCGCCACAGGAAGACGTGCGGCCGTTCATCTCAGTTGCCGCCTTGCTACACAGCGCCGGGCTGAACGCGCCGCAGGTGCTCGCGCAAGACGTGATGCACGGCTTTCTGTTGCTGACAGATCTGGGCTCGCAGCTGTACCTGAGCGCGCTGAACGAAGCCGTGGCCAACGGCCGGCTTCCGGTCGCCGACGCGCTGATGCGAGACGCGATCCGCGCGCTGATCCAATGGCAGACGCGCGCCGACGCGAGCACCCTGCCGCCCTACGACGACGCACTGCTGCGCCGCGAACTCGATTTGTTCCCCGACTGGTGCGTGACGCGCGAGTGCAGCGTGACCTGGACGTCTGAAGAGCTGCAGACCTGGCGAACAAGCTGCGACCTGCTGGTGCAAAGCGCGCTCGCACAGCCGACTGTCGCGGTGCACCGCGAC
>JANYBE010000534.1 GCA_025360945.1 Rhizobacter sp.
CGCCGACGGATTCGATGCTTGCAAGAGCCTGCGAGCCATGCAACAGGTTCTCGGCGAATGCTACGAGCGCGCAGGCTCAGCAGCGGATGTCCAACCGACCCTGCGCCGCACGCTGTCCTGCTACTACAGCGGCAACTTCACGACCGGCTTCCGGCACGGCTACGTGAACCGCGTTGTCGGCTACGCCCAGAAGTTGGCGCGCGCCCCACCCTGACACAGCGCGCAGCTTTCATCCCCGTCTTACCCATCAATGTGATTGAGGAATCGATCATGGCCACTGCTTTGCGTCAAATCTCCAACTCGACCGTTCTTGCCTTTGTTCTGGTCTGCGTGCTCTTCGCGCTACTGCCTCAGCTCACCTTCGCCCAGGGCTTCGACAAGATCAACACGACAGTCACCAATGTCAACACGATCCTCGTGACGATCTCGATCGCCGTCGTCACGATCGCGATCATCTGGGCCGGCTTCAAGATGATCTTTCAGGGCGCGCGACTGGCCGATGTCGCGAACGTCCTCATCGGTGGCACGCTGATCGGCGGGGCCACCGCCTTCTCGACTTACATAGTGAACTGATTCAGACCGAGGTCGCCGTCATGCAAGCCGAAGCCATTTACAAGGGCGCTACGCGGCCCGCGATGAAGCTCGGCATCCCGCTCGTGCCGCTTGTCGTCCTTTTCGGCGCCGCAATGCTGCTGGTGCTCTGGGTCGGCAGCCTGGTGAGCTGGTGGATCCTGCCGATCGTCCTCGCGGCCTTCGTCCCGGCTCTCGCCTGGATGCGCTTCGTCACCAACAAGGACGACCAGCGCTTCCGGCAGATGTTCGTCGCGGCCAAGCTGCGCTTCAACGATCGCAACCGGCGCCTCTGGCACACGCGCAGCTATGCACCCTACCTCTATCGGGGGACACATGATGCTTGGTATCGGTAGCTCGACCGCCCGAACGGGGGACCCCCATGCGAGCTCCCCCGGAACTCGGACCGATATTCGGCCGCGGCACTGGGCAAGCGCTCAATCAGAGAACCCGTTGACTCGGTTCGTGCCCTTCTCGTCGCTGGTCTCTCCCGTCGATGTGATCACCCGGGGTGGCGACTACCTTCGGGTGTGGCGTCTGGACGGCGTGGCCTTCGAGTGCGTCGACGAGCACACGATTGCCGAACGGCACGAAGCCAAGTGCAGCCTCCTGCGCAACCTCGCTGGCGGCCAGTTCGCTGTCTGGGAGCACCGGGTGCACCGCGCCATTGAGGACGACATGGGCTTGCCGAGTGAACCCGGCTTCGCCCGCGACGTGGCGCAAGCCTACGGCGGCCTGCTGCGCAAGCTGCGGATGATGAGCAATGAGCTCTATATGACCCTGGTCTATCGGCCGAACGCATCGGCCGTGGGGCGGGCCTTCCAGTCGACGAGTCGTACACGACTAGAGATTGCCAACGCCCAGGCCGACGCGATGCGAGTCATGGACGAAAAGTCTTCCCTTGTCCAGCGAGTGCTGCGCGGGTTTGACCCGGTCCTGCTCGGCGCGGTCACCCGCGACGGGCGCGAGTACTCGGCACTCGCGGAGTTCCTCGGCTACCTGGTCAACGGAACGTGGCGACCGGTGCCAATGCATCCCGGCCCCCTCTACCGAACGCTGCCAACCTCTCGCCTGTCCTTCGGCGCCGACAAGCTCGAGATCCGCAACGGCGACAACAGACGCTACGCGGCATTCCTCGACATCCACGAATACGCCGACGCGGTCGAGCCGGGGGTTCTGAACTCGCTGCTCTACGAGCGCAGCGAGTTCATCGAAACCCAGAGCTTCTCGATCCTCCCCCGTCGTGAGGCCATGCGCGCACTCGAACTGCAGCGCGACCAGTTGATCGCGAGCGACGATGTCGTCCAGAGCCAGATTGCCGAGATGGACGTGGCATTGAACGAACTCGGCGATGGCCAGTTCTGCATGGGCGAGTACCACTACAGCCTGGTCGTCTTCGGCACTGACGTGGCGGACGCCGGCCGCCGCGCTGCCCAGGCGACCGGCGCCGTCGGCGAAGCGTGCAGCCTGCAGATGCGGCCGGTCGATCTCGTTGCCGACGCCGCGTGGTTCGCGCAGATGCCCGGCAACTGGCAATGGCGACCGCGCGAGGCCAAGCTGTCCTCTCGCGCGTTCGCGGCGCTGGCGAGCGGCCACAACTTCCCGCGCGGCAAACGCGACGGCAACCCGTGGGGCGAGGCGCTGGTGCTGCTTCGCACACCCAGCGGCCAGCCCTTCTACCTGAACCTGCACAAGAGTCCCGAAGACGAAGACTCCGCCGACAAGAAGCATCCGGGAAACACGCTGATCATCGGCTCGACCGGCGTCGGCAAGACGACGCTGGTGATGCTGCTGCTGGCGCTTACCCGCAAGTGGGACCCCGCGCCCCGTCTCGTCCTGTTCGACCTGGACCGCGGCAGCGAGATCGCACTGCGCGCCCTCGGCGGCCGCTACTTCACGCTCGAGGCAGGCAAGCCGACCGGCTGCAATCCGCTGCACCGCGACCCGACGCCGGCACGGATCCAGTTTTGGGAGCAACTACTGCGCACCTGCATCCAGACACCGACGCTGCCCCTGCTGCCGGCCGATGAGCGCGCCATCGCCGACGCGGTGCGATCGGTCGCGATGATGCCCAAGCAACTGCGTCGTTTCTCGACCGTGCGGCAGAACCTGCCGAAGGCGGGCGAGAACAGCCTCTACGAGCGGCTCGGGCGCTGGTGCCAGGGCGGCGCACTCGGCTGGGTGTTCGACGAGGCCGACGACCGCCTGACCGACCTGATGAACGCGACCGCGATCGGCTTCGACACGACCGAGTTCCTGGACCTGCCGGAAGTGCGCACTCCGATCATGCTGTACCTGCTCGACGTGATGGGCGAGCTCGTCAATGGCGAGCGGCTGATCTACGTCATCTCGGAATTCTGGAAGGCACTTGATAACGAGATCTTCAGCGACTTCGCCAAGCAGAAGCAGAAGACGATCCGCAAGCAGAACGGCCTCGGAATCTTCGACACCCAGAGCCCGTCTGACGTGCTGCGCCACGCGATCGGCCGGACCATGGTCGAGCAAAGCGTGACCAAGATCTTCCTCGCCAATCCGGAAGCGATGCGCGAGGAATATGTCGAGGGTTTCGGGCTGAACGAGGCGGAGTACGAGATCGTCAAAGGCCTCAGTGCACGCGGCGGCCGGACGTTCATGGTCAAACAGGGCAACACCAGCACGATCTGCGAATTGGACCTCTCCGGCCTCGAGGACTTCGTTACCGTGTTGTCTGCAACCACGGACAACGTCGCGTTGCTTGACGACATCCGCGAACGCGTGGGTGATGACCCCAAGGCATGGCTCCCTCTGCTTCTGCACGCGGTGCGCGAGCGCAAATCCAAACCGCAAAGGAGCGTCCCATGAATGTCTTCGTCTCCCACGTCTTCTGCCTTGCCGCGAACGCCCAGCACGTCAAGACAAATGAGGCCCTCCAGACCGGTAAGAAGGTCGAGACACCGCCCGTGCCGTCATCGGTTAGCAAGGTCTGCAAGAACGCCAAGTGCCACGCGGGCGCCTGGCACTTGGTCGAGACTAATTCGGGACTCATGGAATGCACCGACCCCTGGGGCCGATCCGGAAGCTGCCGCACGTCGACTTTTGGATCCCAGAAGCTCGCGCGCGCGTGGGTCGTGAAGCGCAACAGCGAGTGGACGCAACGTCAGTACCCTGATCTGACCAGCGAGTGCACGCCGGTCTTTGCTTGACCGCCGGCGAATCTTCCGTTCGACGCAATCCACTAGCAAAAGGCCACAGAAATGTTCACCTGGCTTGGCGGCAAGCTCACAGCGATCCTGAGCACCTATGTGCTCGGAGTCGTGTCATCTCTGATGATAGCGATGACACCGATCGTTCTGACCGCCATGACGCTCTGGGTGATCCTCTACGGCTGGGCAGTCCTTCGCAACGAAGTATCCGAGACGGTTCCAACCTTCGTCTGGAAGGTCACCAAGATTGGGCTCGTACTTGCGTTCGCGCTTCAGTCTGCGTTCTACGTCAGCAGCGTGGCCGATGCCGCGACTAGCTTGGCGACCGGCGTCGCAACGACGTTCCTTCCTGCTGACTCGCCCGCCAACGTCGTGAGCTCTCCCTATCTGTTGCTCGACGAGTTCAATGACAACGCGAGCAGGCAAGTGGCCGACATCATGGCCGACGCGGGGATCACACGCCTGGACCTCTTCCTTGCGGCCGCGATCTTCTCGATCGGCTCGGTCGCATTCTTATGCGTCGCGGTGTTCGTCGTCACGCTCGCGACGGTCTTCATGACCTTCATCATCGGTGTCGGGCCCATCTTCGTCTTCTGCCTCGCATGGAAGCCGACCCAGCGATTCTTCGACAGTTGGCTCTCCATGCTGCTCAACGCAGTCGTATTGACGTGGTTTGCCTTCTTCGCGCTGGGGCTCAGCGCATACCTCGGCCGTGAGATGTTCATCGGCATACAGGGAGCCGGCGGCTTCTTGGGCTCAACGCTCAACGTCCTCGGCGAGGCCACGCGCTACTGCGTCCTCATGATCGTTATGGCAATCATTTGTTTCCAGGCACCGAGCCTTGCTTCTGCCTTGACTGGCGGAGCCGCGGTCCAGCAGGGCATCCAGACAGTCCAGAACGCGATGATGGTCGCCGGCTTGCGTGCCTCGCGATCCACCGGCTCGGCCGCGCCGACGGGCGCAAGCGCGGGTGGTGTCATGCGAGCGAGCACCGGCCTGCCCCATGCGGCCGGCATGGCGACTCGTACTGCCGCATCCGCCGGTGCCCGTTTTACTGGAACCATGGCCACCGGTACCGGCGCATTCGCGCGCGGCGCCTACACCGGCGTTCGTACCGCCGCCTACCGACTGGCCGCCCAGCGCGGCCGGAGCTGATTCGACCTCTCTCAAAGGAGCAACTCATGAAGCCACGCTTTCGCCTTGCCGCCATTGCCATGTCGCTTGCCTCGCTCAGTACGGCAAGCCACGCCCAGGGCATCCCCGTCATCGACATCGCCAATCTGATCCAGACGATCACTCAGGTTCTGAACGACGTCACCAAGATCGCGAACCAGGTCGAGCAGATCCAAGCCCTGCAGGGCCAGCTCGCCAGCATCAACGGCATGCGCAACCTCGGCAACATTGCCGACAGCGCCGCGCTGAAGAACTACGTCCCCGCCAACGCGTACAACCTGGTGAACGCGGTGGACTCGTCGGGCTACGGCGGCCTCACCGCCACGTCAAAGACCTTGCGCGACGCGGGCATGGTCTACAACTGTCTGGACCGCACCGGCGCGGCGCGCACCGACTGCCAGGCGACGCTCGCGCAGCCGTATCAGCAAAAGGGCCTGCTACAAGACGCCATGACCGCCGCCTCGGGCCGACTGGCGCAAATCAAGTCGTTGATGACTCAGATCGACGGCACAAGCGACCAGAAGGCCGTGCTCGAGATCCAGGCCCGCATCGGCGCCGAGAACGCGATGCTCGCCCACGAGATGTCGCAGGTGCAGATGCTGACCGGCATGGCCGACAGCGAAGAACGCATCGCGCGCTCGCGCGACCGAGAGCGCCAGGCCGAGATGCTGAATCGCACCGGCAAGATTTCCGACTACCTGCACTGAGCACTCAAACGGAGGTGACTTAACATGGACGCGCTCGTACACCTCGGTGCTGTGGCATCTCTTGGCGATCCGTCAATTGACTCGCGTGCCGCCATCGAAGCCAACCGCTCCTGGGAACTCGACCGCGGGTTGATGCTTGAGCGCTCTGAGCGCCGTGGCTGGATCGTCGGCGGTGTCGGGGTGCTGATTGCGATCGTCAGCGCGCTCGCCGTCCTCGCGCACGGCGCGCTGCATCAGGTTGTCGGCATCCCGATCGTCGTCGACAAGACCACCGGCGAAACCACGATCGAGCAGCGCCTGAGCGCCGAGACGATCCCACCGATGGAGGCGCTCGACAAACACAACCTGGCGGTCTTCGTCCGCGCTCGCGAAGGCTACAACTGGTGGTTCCTGCAACGCGATTTCGATCAGGTCTCACGCATGGCGATCCCGACCGTCTTCGCCGACTTCAACCGCCAGTTCGAGGGTCAGGATGCGTTACAGAAGAAGCTCGCTGGTGCGGAGGAGTGGCGCATCAATGTGGTCGGCGTGCGCCTCGCGCCGTCCGGTCGTCGCGGCAACGCCGGCGTCGCCTCGATCTCGTACGAGAAGGTCGTGCACCTTACCGACCGCAACATCCCGGACGTGTCCACAAGGCACGCGGCGAGCGTCGTCTACGAGTACCAGCCGAAGGTCCTCGCCCGCGAGAAGGACCGGATCGAGAACCCGTTCGGCTTCGTCGTCACTGCCTACCGATCCGATCCCGAGATCGCGTCCTCGCCAACTGCGCCAGGCAGCACGGCACTCAAGCAGTGAGGCGGTCATGCCCAGAAACACGCTCACGTTCGCCGCCGCATGTCTGGTCGCCACGACTCTGGGCGGGCCGGGCAACAGAGCACGCGCTCAGGATGCCCCCGACCCGCGCCTGAAGGAGGTCTGGTACGACCCCCAGTCGGTCGTCACTGTCTTGGTCAAACGCGGCATAGTCACCGACATCGTGCTTGACGCCAACGAGGAGATCACCGATGTCGCCTCAGGCGTCGGTGCGGATTGCGCCAAGCCCGATTCGAGCTGGTGCGTGGCGGCTCAGCCGGGCGGGCGCCACCTCTTCGTCAAGCCGAAGAGCTCAGCGGGTGCTGCCAACAACATCGCGGTCGTCACCGACAAGCGCACCTATTCGTTCCTGTTCGTCGTGCTGGCCGACCGGGATGCGCGCCAGCCGGTGTACCGACTTTCGGTCAAGGCGGCGGCGCCGGCGCCGATCATGCCACCAACACCTTCAGTGCCAGTGGCAGCCTTTGCCCTCGCCGAGCCAGCGCTGCCCTCGCCCTCTGAGCTCATCAAGGAGCGGCTCGCCGCCGCACCGCAACCCGTCAACTCGAACTACTCGATCGCCGAAGGCAAGGGGTCCGAGGACATCGTGCCGACGCTCGTCTTCGACGATGGTCGTTTCACGTATTTGAGGTTCCCGAACAACCGCGAAGTGCCGGCCATCTTCCATGTGCGGCCGGACGGCTCCGAGACGGTCGTCAACACCCGCATGGAGGGCGACCTGCTGGTGGCGGACCGCGTCAGTCGCCGCCTGATGTTGCGCGCCGGCTCAGCGGTCATCGGGGTGTGGAACGACGCCTTCGACCTGGATGGTGTTGCCTCGACCAACGGAACGACGGTGTCGGGGGTCGAACGATCGCTCAAGAGCCCGCCGGTTGGATCGGAGCATCGAGGCCGACAATGAACACCAACGATCACCGCGGGGACCCGCACAGCGCTCCGGCATACGACGGCAACGTGATCACGCCCCTCGAAGGCGAAGCCGGCATTCCGAGCGTCGTCAGACCCACGGGTGTCAACGTCTCGCGCAAAGGCATCTTCGCGCTCGCCTTGCTCCTGCTGTCGTTGGGCGCGGTCTCAGCGGTCTCGATAAACCGGGCGCTGGCCAGCAGGAAGGACAGTGACGAGGTGTCGAAGCGGCTCGGTGACCGACCGGCCGCAGCGGGCGGCGACGCGCGCAGGTTGGACATGACCTTGGCGCCCGCGGCCTCAGCGCCGGCCGGCCGAATGATCCCTGCGATCGTGCCGACGGCTGAAGAGCGGCGCACTGACCCGATTCCGCTGCGCCAGAACGACCCCACGCGAACGTCGCCTGAGGACGCTCCCGTCCTGCTGGTGTCGAGCCGTCCCGCGGCGAACACCGCAGCCACCGACCCATCCGGCCGGCGCTCGCCTGCAGCAGCGTCGGCCGGCGAGTTACCGATCTCCGACACGCCACTCGAGGGCACGCGACGCAATCTCGAGACCTATCAGCGCCAACTGCAGGGCGTTCTCAACTCATTGACCAAGGGCGGTGGCGCCACGGCCGGACTCATACCGGCCGCCCCGGGCGTCGTGTCCGCCGTGACAGCCAGCGCCGCGCCGCCGGCAGGCCTCTTCGGCGGCGAGCCGCAGAAGTCGGCGACACCGCGCGTCTCGGCCGGCCTCCTCGGTGACCGGAGCTTGATCCTGCCCAAGGGAACGGCCTTCACCTGCGCGTTGAAGACCAAGCTGATCAGCGCCGCGTCCGGCTTCGTCAGCTGCCAGGTCCAGCGCAATGTCTTCAGTGACGACGGTCGCGTGCTGCTCGTCGAGCGCGGCTCGCACATGGACGGCGAATATCGCATCGCGTCGGTTCGGCCCGGCACCGTTCGGATTCCGGTCCTTTGGACGCGCATCCGCACGCCACTCGGCGTGTCGGTCGACATCGAGTCGCCCGGCACTGGTCCGCTCGGCGAATCCGGGGTCGACGGCTATGTCGACAACCGCTGGCTTGAGCGGATCGGCGCGGCGATGCTGCTGTCGCTGATCGACGACTCGGTCAAGCTCGCGATCGAGGATCGCGCTAGCACCGGCATGGCCGGCACCGGCAACACGATCGTGCTGCCCTCCACCACGTCGAGCACGAGCAAGCTTGCGGAGAAAGTGCTCGACAGCACGATTAACCTCCCGCCGCTGATCTATCAGAACCAGGGCGGCATCGTCGGCATCTACGTGGCCCGCGACGTGGACTTTTCGTCAGTGTACGAACTCAAGGCAGTGCAGCGATGAGTGCGGCCACGGCGCTGGACTTCGTCGCAGACGGTGAAGCGGCAGACGCCTGGTGCGGCGACGCGACGTCGGTCGTGGAGCTCCTCAAGCCCCTGCGCACCCAGCTCGACACGGCGGGTGTGCTCGAGGTTTGCGTCAACCGGCCCGGCGAGCTCATGGTCGAGACTGCGCAGGGCTGGCGCGCCGAGGCCGCTCCCGAACTCACGCTCGAACGCTGCCTGTCGCTGGCCACCGCCGTCGCCACCTACTCGGACCAGCAGATCAGTCAGGAGCATCCGCTGCTCTCGGCCACGCTGCCGACCGGCGAGCGGGTCCAGTTCGTGATTCCTCCCGCGGTCACGCGCGGGACGGTGTCGATCACGATCCGCAAGCCTGCGCAGCTGGTCCGGCGCCTGGATGACTTCGAGCGCGAAGGCCTGTTCGAGCGCACCGCCGCGGTCGCCCGCAGCGCAGCACGCGATTTGTTGCCCTTCGAGCAGGAGCTCGTGTCGCACCGTGATGCCGGTCGCTACGCCGAGTTCCTGCGCCTAGCGGTGCACAAGCACCAGACCATCGTGGTGAGCGGCAAGACGGGATCGGGCAAGACCACCTTCATGAAGGGCCTGGTCGAGGAGGTCACGCATCGGGAGCGCCTGATCACGATCGAGGACACGCCCGAGCTGACGCTGCCGAACCATCCGAACGTCGTTCATCTGTACTACAGCAAGAATGCGCAGGGCATGGCCAAGGTGGCCGCGAAGTCGCTGCTCGAAGCCTGTCTGCGCATGAAACCCGATCGGCTCTTCCTGGCCGAGGTGCGGGGTGACGAGTGCTTCTATTTCGTCCGGCTGGCCGCCTCGGGCCACCCAGGCAGCATCACGAGCGTGCACGCCGGCAGCTGCGCCCTCGCCTTCGAGCAGATGTCGCTGATGATCCGCGAGAGCGGCGCCGGTGGCGGACTGCGCATGGACGAGATCAAGTGGCTGCTCGGCATCGTGATCGACGTCGTCGTCCAGTTCGATCGCGACGAGCGGGGCCGCTTCATCTCCGAGATCTACTACCAGCCGCGCCGACAACGGCTCGGCCGCTGGGATGAATCAGGACGTGGGTCCGAGGACCGGGCGACGGCATGAGCGCATCGACGGCTCTGCCAATGACGAGTTGGTCTGGGGCGCGCAAGAGCGCAGCGGGCCTGTTTGCTGTGGTCGCCCTGGCAGGACTTGCCTGCGCGGCGGTCTACCTCTCGGCCGTCATCTTCCTGCTGCTGAACAAGGTTCATCCGCGGCATGCCGAGTTCACAAGCATCGCGGCGTATTGGGATACGTATGCGTACGATCCGAAGCGGCGCAAACAAATCATCGGCTCGGTCGTCGCATCCAGCGTCGGATTGCTCGTGGTGCTGCCCATCTCTCTGGTCATCGCCGCGCGCCGTAAGCGACCATTGCACGGCGACGCACGGTTCGCGAACACCGGGGAGATCGAACGGGCCGGGCTGCTCAGTCGCGATGGCGAGGCACCCTCGCCACGGATCATCGTGGGACGGCATCGCGGTCGTTTCCTGACCTTGTCCGGACAGCTCTCGGTGATGCTGTCCGCACCCACGCGCAGCGGCAAGGGAGTCGGCGTGGTGGTACCAAACCTCCTGAACTGGCCGGACTCGGTCGTGGTGCTTGACGTCAAGGGCGAGAACTATGCGATCACGGCCGGGTACCGGGCAGCTCATGGCCAGCGCGTTTATGCGTTCTCGCCGTTCGAGGAACAGGCGCGCAGCCATCGTTGGAACCCGCTGACCGCCGTGCGCACGAGTCCGTTGCACCGCGTCGGCGATCTGCTCGCGATCGGGCAGGTGTTCTTCCCAAACGACGGCACGGGCACTTCCTCCGAGGCCTACTTCAACGATCAGGCGCGCAACTTGTTCATGGGTCTGGGCCTCTACCTGCTCGAAACCCCCACCCTGCTTCGCACCCTGGGCGAGATGCTGCGCCAATCCTCTGGTAAGGGTCAGTCGCTCAAGGACCATCTGAGCGGCGCGATCGCCCAGCGTACCAAGGACGACAACGCGCTGACCGACGAATGCGCCGATGCGTTGCGCCGACTCCTCTTCAACTCCGAGAACACGCTCTCCTCGATCGTCTCGACCTTCAATGGACCACTGACGATCTTCGCGGATGCGATCGTCGATGCGGCGACCAGCGCCGACGACTTCCGGCTCGAGGACCTGCGGCGCCGACGCCAATCGATCTACGTGCGCGTGCCGCCGAGCCGGCTCGCCAACGCTCGTCCTTTGCTGAACCTATTCTTCTCGCAGCTGGTGAGCCTGAACACCCAGCAGCTGCCCGAGCAGGACCCGAGCCTCAAGTTTCAATGCCTGCTGGTCAACGACGAATTCGCGGCGATGGGTCGGGTCGGCGTGATCTCGACGGCAGCGGCATTCCTGGCCGGCTACAACCTGCGCCTGCTGACCGTCGTGCAAGCGATGTCGCAGCTCGACGCCCTGTACGGTGAGAAGGAAGCCCGAACCTTCGCGACGAATCACGGGCTGCAGATCCTGTATGCACCGCGCGAGCAGCGTGACGCCGACGAATACAGCGCGATGCTCGGTCACTTTACCGAGCGGGCGACGTCGACGAGCCGCTCGAGATCCTTCGGACACCACGGCCACACCAGCACGGGACGAAATGAAAGCGACCAGCGGCGCGCCTTGCTTTTGCCCCAGGAGTTCAAGGAACTCGGACCCGAACGCCTGGTCGTCATCTTCGAGCACTGCAAACCGATCCTCGGCGAGAAGATCCGCTACCACCGAGACAAGGTCTTTAAGGATCGACTGCACCGTGCGCCCGTCGTGCCGCAGATGAACATGGACCTGCACAACGCCCGAACGCAGCAGCGCGTGCGCGATGCCGACGACGAACTGCCGGTCGGCAAGGCCTTCACGCTCGACGAGCTCGCGCAGGATTTCAGCGAGCTGGAGGTGCCCGACTTGACCGGCACGGCCGCCGAGTGGGATGCGTGTCTCGAAGGCTACTTTCAGAAGACCCTGGCACCCTCCGCGCAACCGGCCGGTGGCACCGTCGAGCCAGTGACCGATCAACCCGAGGCGTGTGTGTCTTCGACGGAACATGCCGTTGAGCACGAGCACGTCGACCAGACAACCCAGACCTGAAGGAGATTCACGGTGCGCGCGTCCCTTCCCATCTTTGCGCTTCTCTTGGCCGTCAGCTCCTGCAGCTCGCCACCGAAACCCTCAACCGTCGACGAGTCCCGAAAACACCCCGTCAACGCCGCAGCGATGGTGGAGCTTCAGGTCTGCAATAGCGATTTGCAGAATACGCGAATCCAGTTCTACGAGACCCCTCGTCTCGCCGCAAGCGCCAGTGCCAGCGCGACGCGGCTCGCGTTGCAGCTGCAGGCGATGTCAGCGCGTTCTCCCATCGAAGTTGAGATGGCAAACGCCGTGTACACGGTGCTGTTCGACTTCGCAAGCACCCAAGTGTCTATGCCACCCCAAGATGCCAGCGCTCTGATTGAGTACGCGCGGTCGGCCTCGCTGGTAATGCTGCGCGCTCGGACCGACGGTCAAATCGAAGCCCCAGCAGAGAGTCGGATCGCACGGGAGCGCGCCCTCGCCGTGCGAACCTACCTCGTGCAGTCCGGTGTCGACCCGACACGAATCCGGATGACATGGCAACCGGTGGGCGACACCGTGAGTGACAACGGGACGTCCAGCGGCCGGGCGCTCAACCGCCGGGTCGAGATCGAGCTGTATCGGTTCGCGCCCCAACGGCTTACCGTGAGCGCGGCGGTACCCGCCCTCTAGGCACCTCTAGGCAGAGTCGCTCTCGCGTCACGCAACTTCCGAACGGGACACGGCCATGGATACAGACAGCGGACCCAGCCTGCGACCCGGCACCGTCGAGCCGGCTAATCGCGCAAAGGTGGCGCGGGAAATTTTTCATCTTCCGAACGAGCCCGCAAGCGCGCGCCACGCACTGCGCGATCCGTTCGCGGAAGTCACGTACCGCGTCGACTCATTGGCGCAGATGGTGACGAAGGTCGATCAGCTGGGGACGACGCGAATTAGTGCGGTTGCCACCGACGGATCGCGCACCTCGGTCGTGAAGGTTGACGGTGCGTGGACGCATCCCGACGCACGCGTGACGTCGTCGACGGTTCGCAACGCTCGTGCAGACGAGCGCAGCGGCAACGTCGTACCGCTCACGCCCTCGCCTGGTGCGATCCCGGCGCCGATGCTTGTCGTCGCGAAAATCGATGCGGACGCGCAGCGCGCTGCGCGCCTCGCCCGACTCGAGGCCACGCTCTTCGAGCGCTACGTCATCAAGCGTGCCGCGGTCAAGGTCAGTGACCTGGCCATCGGTCGGACCGAGTACCGCTACCGCGCCGACGCGAATCGGGTCGCGTTCACGGAGACGACTTTGCGGCTCGCGACCGACAACAACAACCCTTCCGTCGCTCGCTCGTTGGTCGACGTGGCCGAGGCACGGAACTGGCAGGCCCTTCGGGTGTCGGGCAATGAAGACTTCAAGCGCATGGTCTGGCTCGAGGCGTCGCTTCGCGGTGTCAAAGCACTCGGCTTCGAGCCGCGGCCGGCAGACCAAGAACTGCTCAAGCGCCAGCGCGAAGTTCGATCCGTGAATCGGATCGAACCAGCGCGGGTCGCCGAGCAGTTCAGTGCTGTGGGAGGCGCGTCAGGTGATCCTGCCAAGCAATCTGCGCGGGGTGGCGGGAGCAGCAAGGCGGTGTTGGCAGCGCTCGAAGCGATCCTCGTCTCGAAGGGTGTTCCCGCCTGGCACAAAGACGCCGCGATGACGGCGGCCGCCGAGAACCTCGCAAGGCGTCTGCGCGAGGGACAGGTTCACATAGTGAAAGTCTTTGACAACAGCGCACCACCCCAGCGTGCGCCGGTCGCGCCAACGCGTGAGATCCAGCGCGCTCAGGAGCGGCCCGCTCCAACTCGGTAGGCGCCGGGAGGCGCGATCATGTACCTGGTTGCTGGTCAACGGTACGAAGCGCACGAGCACGGGCTCGAGCGCGCGTTGGCCGCAGCGTATGGGGAGCGCATTCGCCCCCTTTGCTTGTGTTCGGAGCCGTCCCTTCCGGTCTACATCACTCGATTGGGAGTGACCTTCGTGCTGAAGCGGATGCCCTTCACGGGCAGCCAGCATGCGGTCGGTTGTTCTCACTACGAGCCACCGGCGGAACTGTCGGCTCTCGGCGAGGTCCTCGGTTCGGCAATCTCTGTAGATCCGGACACCGGCCTGACGCGGCTGCGCGTGGGGTTTTCATTGTCCAAGGGCGCTCCTCGGGCTGTCGATGCGCGCGCCGCCCAGGACAGTGCAAGCGCACGGAGCGACGGCTCGCGGCTGAGCCTGCGCGGACTGGTGCATTTTCTCTGGCGAGAGGCTGAACTCACAAAGTGGCGACCTGCCTTCGCCGGAAAGCGGTCGTGGGCGGTCGTGCGCAGCCATTTACTTTCGGCAGCTTCAAACAAGCTCCTCAAAGGGCTGTCACTGGTAGACGCGCTCTACGTCCCCGAAGCGTTCACCGTTGCCGACGCGCAAGCCATTCGAGGTCGTCGTCGGCTGCGTTTCGCCCAAGGTCTGAGGCGACCAGGTCAAACCGGTTCAAAGATGATCCTGATCGGCGAACTCAAGGAAATTGTGCCAACGCGATCTCACTTCAATGTCGTGGTCAAGCACATGCCTGATGCGCCGTTCTCCTTGAGCACTGATCTTCATCGAAGCATGATTCGGCGTTTCGAGAGCGAGCTCGCGTTGTGCACTGCCAGCGCGGAGACCCATCTCATCATTGGCGCGACCTATTCCTTGGCCGACTGGGGCCAGCCAATGATTGATGAGCTTTGTCTGGTCTCCACTACCGCTCAGTGGCTTCCGGTGGATGACGGCTTTGAGAAGCAATTGACAGATCGCCTTGTGAGCGAGCGTCGAGCATTCGACAAGTCACTCGGGTTCAACTCGAAATTGCACTCAAGCTCCACTAGCGCTGTACTGCTTGATGCACCACAAGCCCCGGTGGCCCTCGTGCTCGATCGCACCGGTGACTCGCAGCTCGCCGGGCACGTCATTTCTCCTCGTCCAGTGGCCAGTACCTGGCGATGGCAGGTTCACGCAACAGACCTTCCTGCACTTCCTCGGTAGCATGATGGCTTGGCAGAATTGACGACACGCGACGGGAGCGCGGACCCAGCCGTCCCAAGCACCGATTCGCTGCTCATGCGAGCCCTCTGAAATGTTCTGTCGCATGCCACCCGGGTTGACGGGTTGACCGCTACGCCACCGCCGATGACGCCGCGTGAGTCTGTGCGTGCGAAGCTGATCGATCAAGCTGCTGATCAACGGCGATTGGGCTTTCAGCTTGGAGGCCCCGCACCGAGGGCACGAAAACGACGCTTGACCCAGGCCATCGACGCGAGTGCAACCATCGCCTTGTCCGTCCCACTTGAACGTAGCCGCTCTTCATTGGGATCGCCGCACCGTGGTCCTTCGCAGGCAGACTGCAGCATTGATGGTTTTGCTGAGGGTTCTAGGGCAGACTATCGACTGGATTGCGAAGGGCAATTCTCGGGTTTTCGCGCCAAGCACGCACATGACACTGCTCGCGCTCGTGATCTCGGCGGTCGACTCGACCGACAAAAGCCCAGGGGAAACAATTGAGGACCTGCATGCACTGGCAGCCAACACGCTCCTTGTCCTCGCCTTCGTTTACGCCACGACCGCGCTGGTGCTTTACGTCGTCTGCAAGGACGGCGTGCTCCGACGCATGTTGCCCATGAGGTGACACTATGAAAGAGACCCACAAGATCAAGAACATTGGCTGGTTGCGTGCGGCCGTTCTGGGAGCGAACGACGGTATCGTCTCGACGGCAAGCCTGGTCATCGGCGTTGCTGCGGTCCACGCAACGCACAGCAGCGTTCTCGTCGCGGCGATCGCCGGACTTGTTTCAGGCTCGATGTCCATGGCCACGGGCGAGTACGTGTCGGTCTCTTCTCTTCGGACACCGAATCGGCCGCGTTAAACGAAGAGCGCGCCGAACTCGCGCATGACGCCGACGGCGAGCATCGCGAGCTCGCGGCAATCTACGTTCGCAGAGGTCTAGACCTACCGCTTGCGAGGCAAGTGGCCGACAAATTGATGCGCCATGACGCCCTGGGCGCACATGCTCGTGATGAACTCGGCTTCTCGGAGATCACGACGGCTCGCCCACTTCAGGCGGCCTTCGCTTCGGCGTTGACCTTTGCGATCGGTGCGACGCTTCCTCTCGCTGTCGTCGCTTTCTACTCGGGCCCAAGTTTGGCTGCGGCAGTGGCCGTTGCGGCGTTGGTGGCGCTCGCAGTACTGGGCGCGCTTGCGGCAAGGACGGGCGGTGCGAAGCTTCTGCCGGGCTTCGTGCGCGTGACGTTCTGGAGCGCGCTGGCGATGGCAGTCACCTACAGTGTCGGCGCCTTCTTTGGAGCGCTCGCCTCATGATCCTTGCGCGCCGGCGCCGTAGGCGTTTGCCGACGGCACGGATCCAGCCCCCGGGCCCGGCGGCAGTCTCACGCCTTCGTGTAGTGCTGCCCCACGACGGCTTGGATTGGCTGGCCCCAACTGCTGCAATGCGGGCGTGAGCCAGGCGGATTAGGAAGGAAACCCCAGCGCACGCGCAAACGGGCAGGCTCGCAGCCCGTGCGTGAAGCTGCACATTCACGGCACCACGTCAGCAAGCGCCGTTGCTTTGCGGTGTTCGACAACGCGGCCCGCGGCCCAATAAACTCCTGGCCCTTTGATTCGAGCAGCTTTCGGATGGCGGGCTCGCCGCCAATGCCTCGAGATTTGTTGCCTCGGGCAGGTGTGAGCGCATAGGAGGGATTTAGCATGGAAAGCGCGGGACGCCATGAGGTGCTGCTGTTTGCGCCCATCTGCAACCTCGCACGAGCATCGACTTCGTCACCCCGCTGCACAATCGCCGACTATGGTCGCGTCGCCAAGGAGAATGATGATCACCACATCCGCACACCGCCTCACCTCGCTCGTCATCAAAACGGAAGCGCAACTGCGTGCGGTGATCGGAGATCCCGCCGAGCTGACCTGCGCCAAGATCAGTGATCGACTGAACTCAATGACTCGCTTGTTCATCGAGCGATCGCCGTTCGTTTGCTTCGCAACAAGCGACCGTGCAGGCAACTGCGACCTCAGCCCGCGTGGCGATCCGGCTGGGTTCGTGCGCATCCTTGACGACCGCACCCTGCTCATTCCAGAACGCCCGGGTAACCGGCTTGCGGATTCGCTGCGCAACGTGCTTGCAAACCCGCACATCGGCTTGCTCTTTGCTGTACCGGGCGTCACTGACACGCTTCGCGTGAACGGCCGCGCCACGGTCACCGTCGACGCCGAGTTGCTAGCGCCTTGCGCTGTCGAGAACAAGCCCCCGGTGCTCGGCATCCTGGTCGACATCGACGAGGCCTACACTCAGTGCTCGAAGGCGTTGCTGCGCTCGCGCCTGTGGGATCCGCAGCGCTTTGTCGACCCCGCAACCATGCCCACCGGCGGCCAAGTTCACCGCGCGATCCAGGGCGAGCATTTCGACGCGGAACAGTACGACAGCGAGCGCGCGGAGCGCTATCGCCGCCGTGTCGGTTTCTACTGAGTGCGAATCGGCACCCAAAGGGCGGCCGGCAATGGGCAGCTCGGAACGGTAGTTTACTATTTACGGACAACTTCTAAGTTGTGGGCGGTGACATACTGAGCGCTAGACAATCGACGCCAAAGCGATGACACCATCAGACAAAGATGCCAAGGCTGATCGGGTGGAAAGGCATGGCAGGTTTGTGATCTCGGGTGTGGCGACGTACCTTTCCGACATTCAGGTTTGGGAGGCTCGGATCACGATCGCGCGCCAAGACGGGAATGCACTTGAGTTTGTTGTGCCGTGTGGCCCTGAGTGCTACCGCAAAGATGCTGATGATGCGATCAACGCAGGGTGGGCCGCCGCCAGGCAATGGCTAGATGGCGGCAAGATTCCATGGAAAGCAAGGCCGGTCGATGATGCCTCGTAGGCGCCAGAGTTGCAGGATCGATCGTCGGGCTCGGCCGCGAAATTTGCGGCGGTTGCGGACGCCAAGGGCGTGCCCGCAAGCGTCCGTTGTCCTGCTCCTTTGCTAACAACCAAAACGCACGCACGGGGCGGTCACGGCTTCTGAATCACCAGAGTGCGCAACTCGGGCGTTGCCTCGACAGTCTGCAGTTGCTCATCTGCGCTTCACACGCGCACGAACTGTTTGTCGCGCGTGTAACCGAGCGCAACGATCGCCTGCTCCTTAGTCATGCCTGGCAGCACTTTCTTTGCCTGCGCGAACGGCGGCCTGAACGGCGAGCCCCAGCCGCATCACCTTGGCCGTCGATCATGGCCTTGGCGCGATCGCTCTTTTACTCGTAGACGCGAACGGGCGTGCCGGCAGGCAGGAACGGGTTGCTCGATCCAGTTCGGGACGCTGATCCAGCGGTGCTGGCCGAGCTGCAGCCCCAGTTGCCGGCGAAACGCGTCGGATCGACCTTCCGATGCCCACAACCTGTAGCCGCCCGCGGCGATATCACCGGGAAGCTTGGCCGCGGCAAAACATTGTCGATGGTCGGCCGAGCTGCGCCACTATCGATTTACGTCGCGCTGTGCGCGCGTGAAATGGCTATCCGTCGCGGCTTGATGCCTCTGTCTCGTTTGCAGCAACGCGCCTTCGTCGACGAATGCCGCTATTGACTTGGAGAGATGCACATCGGCCCGTGTTCCTGACTCGCTGAGCGCGCGAGCGATCTGCTGCCATGCCTTGATGGCGGCGGCACAACTCTTCGAATTCCGAAACCCATTGCTGCTCTCGGCCGAATCCTTTCGAAGCCATCCACCTTCCCGCGCCTTGATCCGCCACAGCGGCTCAGGCGTTCTGTGCACGCCGCGCGTCGCCTGCCGCGTGGCTTCGGCCTCGACGCCATGGCCGCGCAGCTTCTCTGCGAAGGTCTCGCGCCACCGCAGCAGGTCGGCCCTGCGCGGATTCAGTCGCCTCCCATGCCGTGACTCGGCCCTCACGCTAAGGTGCACGTGCGGATTGGCCTGATGGTCGTGCAACACGATGACGTATTTGTGCCCAGCAAGCTCCACTTGCGCAAACTGCCTCGCGGCCTTCAGCACGTGCAGCGGATCGACGCCTCGAGGCATCGACAGCATGATGTTGAAAGCCTCTCTTCGGAACCCGATGGCGTCAATTGGCGTGCCGCCCAGTCGCCAGTCAGCTGCCAAACCCCGCAGATCTTCCGTCCCTCGAAGGACCTCGCCGCGATCGTCCTCGATGTCCAGCCGTCCAGTCTTGCTGATGTACTTGAAGTGCGCCGCGATGGCCTTCATGCCGCGTCCACCGCCGGTGACTTTGACCATGACCTGCGGCGCGCGTCGCACGACCGTCGCCTCGATGCGCGCGCGGACAGCGTTCGCCCGCTGTCGCAGCAAGTGTGCTGACAGTTTCGGCTCCGGCGCGACCTTCACAATCTGGTTGCCCGGATAGAACAGCCGGTCGCCCCATTGGACCAATACGCCGTCGATTGAACTGGAATTGGACATCAGCTCTTCTCCTCGCGCCGCAACGAGCGGGCATTCCTGGTTGTCGCCACGCGGGTCGCCGGTTGCATCCGAGTTAGCACTTTCCCGGCGAGATTGAGGTGCGTGTGGATGTCGCCGACGAGCGTATCGAGCATCCCACGGTACTCCTGCGCCGCGAGCGATTCACTGCGCCGCAGGAGGTCAGCCAGGTGACGAATGTTTCGGCTCAAGGTCGAGAGTTCGGAGCTCGACGAGATCAGTGCGGCCAAGTGTTCGAGGCGACCACCTGAGGAGAGCACGATGACTCCTTCGATCAAGCCAGACAGGAACGCCGAGCGCCTAAGGCCCGCCGCTTTCGCGCCCGCATCGAGTCGATGAACCTCGTTCGTCGTCAATCTGATTGACACGCTCACCATTGCCGATGGCGCATCCGAGTCGACGGGCTCCCTAGATGCCTCGAGCGCAGCCTCCTCGTTTGAAGGCAACGCTTGAGCGAGCGCATCGCGCACCATGACCGACACACTGACCCTGCGCTCGCGAGCGCGAGCGACCAACGCGGCCTTCAGACCTCGCATGTCGACCTTGACGAACTCGTGAGGGACGGTGTTCATGAGGCAACGAAAGTGGACTTGGGAAGCGGGTTCTTAAAGCGGCGGCGCGCAGCCTATCGCTTGCTCACCGGCGTTCATGTTCGTTCAAATTCGAGGCTGATCGGCCGATGAATTTCGATCAAAAATTCATCGCGCCTGAGCATCGCCCGGACAGCGCGGGGGAGGCTGCATGCACGGCCGAGAAGCGTTGCAACATCCTGTTCGGCGCTTGCGCCGCCGCCAGGGTGTCAAACAGCGTGTCAAACGCGTTTGCCACCGCGATCGAACCCGCAACAAAAAGGCCGGCGGCAGCACGAGTGCCGCCGCCGGCCTGACGCCTGGATAGGCGCCGACGTGCTGTTCCGCTCAGATCAGAGCGCTGCGTCCTTGAGCTTCTTGAGCGCGCGCGTCTTGATCTTGACGGTCGCGGGCTTGGCCGCAAACACGCGTTCGACCTTCGTGAAGGGATCGATCCCCGTGCGCTTCTTCTTGGCAGGCACATTGATGACGTTGACCTTCAGCAGGCCCGGCAGCGTGAAGGAGCCGAGGCCCTTCTTGTGCACGGACGCCAGGATCGTGGCTTCCAGCGACGCGATGACGGCCTTCACGGCCTTGACTTCAACCAGGGCCATCTCAGCCAGGTGAGCAATCAGGCTCGTCTTGTTGAACGCGTTCTTGATGGGCTTCACGGCGACGGCAGTCGCAGCGACCTTCGCCGGCGCCACAGGTTTCACGGTCTGCTTCACGGGAGCAGGCCTTTTCGTTGCCTTGGTCGCCAGCGCGGCCTTCTTTGCCGGAGCTTTGGTAATCGTCTTCTTTGCAGTTGCCATTGGGTTCAGTGTCCTGAGAATTGAAACATATGTCCGCTGTCTGCGGGCCGCGGAATTCTAGATGCTGCAGGGCACAATAGATCGCAGCTTTTCGGCAGTCGACCCCTTCGATCGCTAAATCCTCGAGAAGTGAAGGTTTGGAAAAGTTGGAACATCATTCCTTGCAACGCGGCACAATCCGACCCATGACAAACATTGCAACCATCCTCAAAGCCGAGATTGCGCGCGTAGCTCGCAAAGAAGTCCGCAACGAAGTTCAAGGCCTGAAGAAGGCGGCGAGCACCTACCGCACCGAATTGGCTGCGCTTAAACGGCGCACGCAAGCCCTCGAGCAGGAATTGCGCCGACTCGGTAAGACCAGATCCGGCGGCGTTGCGCCAACGGCTGCAGACGATTCGTCTTCGCAGACACTTCGATTCAGTGCCAAGGGCCTGGCCTCGCAGCGGCAGCGGCTCGGACTGTCGGCCGAGGATTGCGGTCGATTGTTGGGCGCATCGAGTCAGTCGGTCTATAACTGGGAGTCCGGCGAGACCCGCCCGCGGGCAAAGCACCTGCCGGCGATCGCTGCCCTCAAAACCTTGGGCAAGAAGAAGGCTATCGCCGTGCTGGCCTCGATGACCAAGGCAGGCTGAGCCTGCTGCGGAAGTCCGGCACCGATCACCGGCCGGGCTTCGGCGTGGTGTGTAGTCGGGGCGGATTAGACCGATGCAACGCACGCCCAGCGCAGCGCAGCGCAGCGCAGCGCAGCGCAGCGAAGTTCCCACCAAAGGCGATCAGTTCGTCGACGCGCTCGTTCACGTGTGGTACGGCCGCGACGAAGGCAACATTCAAAGCAACGCTTCTGCCAAGGCTGGGCGGCCGGTTGCAAGCGACCACCTGAGTCCTTCGGCTACGGTCCTATTGATCCTGGCACCCCCAAGCTTCGACGGTCCAAACCGGCACGCCCCATGACGCCTCCATCCGATGCCCGGAACAGGCCCGCGCGGCGCACGGACAGAGCCACCCGATGACCCCAGTGATGACCTCGCGGGAAGGGCCACAATCGACATTGACCGGCAAGGATCTGAAGCAGCAGATCGCGGACGAACTCCGCGCCCGCGACGCCGTGCTGGTCGCTCACTACTACGTGGGCGGCGACCTGCAGGATTTGGCGCTGGATACCGGCGGCTGCGTCGCCGATTCGCTCGAGATGGCCCGCTTCGGCCGCAATCACGCTGCGAAGACGCTGATCGTCGCCGGCGTGCGCTTCATGGGTGAGACAGCCAAGATCGTGTCGCCGTCCAAGCGCGTTCTGATGCCTGAGCTCGAAGCGACGTACTCGCTCGACATCGGCTGCCCACCTGCCGATTTCGCCGCGTTCTGCCCGAGCGAATCGCCGTCCAACAACACGTCCACGCCAGCGTCGTCGAGCAGCCGGGCGAAGCTGGCGCCGTAGCAGGTCAGCATGGCGATCTTCTCGCCCTGCGTATGCATCGCGCGCAGGCGATGCAGTGTCATCGGCTTGCGCGTCTCGCTCAAGGCATCGCGCGCAAACCGAGCCGATCGAACAGTGCCCGATCGCGCGCGGCCTGCGGGTTGGACGTGGTCAGCAGCCGATCACCGTAGAAAATCGAGTTGGCACCGGCCGCAAAGCACAGCGCCTGCAGAGCGTCGTCCATCTGCTCGCGCCCTGCCGACAAACGCACCATCGCCTTCGGCATCGTGATGCGCGCGACCGCGATCGTGCGGACGAACTCGAAGGGGTCGAGCGGTGCGGTGCCCGCGAGCGGCGTGCCGGTCACCTGCACAAGGTTGTTGATCGGCACCGACTCGGGATACGGTTCGAGGTTCGCAAGCTGTGCGATCAGGCCAGCGCGTTGCACCCTGCTCTCGCCCATGCCGACGATGCCGCCGCTGCACACCTTGATGCCGGCCTGGCGCACGTTGGCGAGGGTGTCGAGCCGGTCCTGATAGGTGCGAGTGCTGATGATTTGCCGATAGAACTCGGGCGCGCTGTCGAGGTTGTGGTTGTAGTAGTCCAGGCCGGCAGCGTCGAGCGACTGCGCCTGTTCGGCGTTCAGCATGCCCAGGGTCATGCAGGTCTCAAGCCCGAGCGCCTTGACCTCGCGCACCATCTCGCTCACGCGCTCCATGTCGCGAGCCTTGGGGCTGCGCCAGGCCGCACCCATGCAGAAGCGGGTCGCGCCCTGGGCCTTGGCGGCCTGTGCTGCGTCGACCACTTCTTGCAGCGCCATCAGCTTGTTTGCCTCGACGCCGGTGTCGAAGTGCGCCGACTGCGGGCAGTAGCCGCAGTCTTCGGGGCAGCCGCCGGTCTTGATCGACAACAGCGTGGACAGTTGCACCGCGCTGGCGTCGAAGTGCTCGCGATGCACTTGCTGCGCGAGGAACAGCAGGTCCATGAAGGGCAGCTCGAAGTGCGCTTCGACGTCGGCGACGCGCCAGTTCGCTTCAGCGGGCGCAGCAGTGCGGGAGGCCGTGGCGCGCACGGCGGACAAGGGGATCGTGGCAATCGTGGTCATGCAGGCTTCCGCGCAATAGGTTGGGGTTCGCGCCGGTAGCGCCCGCCCGGGGTCGCCAGCGCTTCGCTGTCCACTTGAGGCGACGGCTGCGGGGTGACGGATGCCATGCCTCGGTCACGACGCGGTGGAGCGCTTGGTCGCGCCGACCCGCATCGAGCAGTGGCAAGATTATGCTGCAAAGCAGCAATCACGCTGAGGTGTCGCGAACGCGGCTGCAACGCAGATCTCAGCAGACGTCGCTGATGATCGGACCGGTCTCGGCATGGCCGTGAAGCCTGGGCAGAAGGACTCAAGTCACCGGCAAGGCAAACCTAACAAGGTGTCGCCGTCGGTCAAAGCCCCTGCTCGCCTGTGCCCAGGCCCAGCCACCGCCGAGGCGTCTTTCACCACAGACGCGCACGGTCTGAAGCGTCTGGCAGCAGGCTCTCGATCTGCCGAATCAGCGGCCCATGTCCAGCCGCTGCGGCGCCTTGCGGAAGGGCCAGTCCGACGCCCAAAGGCAGGCGTCCAACGTGAAGGCGTCCAGCAGCGCACGCACGAACTCGAGCGCATCGGCATACGGGGGCGTGATCGTCGAGAACTCGCACCTCGACAAACGCGACAAGGTCTTTTTTTGCCATTGTGTTCGCAGATGCGTCGAATTTCGCCCCACCTGAACGTCGAGTGCCATGGGATGGCAATATCTCCACCCAGTGACTCGGCCTTAAGGGGATCTTGATGAGCTATGTCGATGGTTTTGTCGTGGCAGTGCCTACGGCCAGGAAAGAAGCGTACCTTCAGATGGCCAAGGCGGTCGACGCCGTGTTCAAGGAGTGTGGCGCCCTGGGCGTCGTTGAATGTTGGGGTGATGATGTGCCGGAGGGAAAACTGACGTCGTTCCCGATGGCGGTTCAGCGCAAAGCCGACGAGACCGTTGTCTTCTCTTGGATCATGTGGCCCGATCGCGCCACACGCGACGAGGGCATGAAAAAGGCAATGGCCGACGCGCGAGTTCAGGCAGCCGGGTCGGCCGACGTATTCGACGGCAAGAGGATGATCTTTGGCGGCTTCCAGACGATTCTCAGTCTTTAGGCTCTCAGCTGCCAGGCCTACTCCCCGATCACTTTCTGGGAACCCAACGTGGGCAAGCAAATTTTCGTCAATCTGCCAGTGAACGACCTCCCGAAGGCCAAGGCCTTCTACGAGGCGATCGGAGCCACCATCAATCCGCGATTTTCCGATGACACGGCGGCCTGCATGGTGCTGTCTGAGACCATTTTCGTGATGCTCCTGACGCGCGACAAGTGGGCGCTCTTCACCAAAAAACCGATCGCCGATGCACGCCACGCGAGCGAAGTCATGCTGGCGGTGAGCGCGGAGGAACGCAAGGCCGTTGATGCCATCGTGGATGCCGCCGGCGCGAATGGTGGCAAGGTCGACGTGAATCCGCCGCAGGATCACGGCTTCATGTACGGGCGCAGCTTTGAGGACGTGGACGGCCACATCTGGGAAGCCGTTTTCATGGACATGTCTCAAATGCCGCAGGGCTGACGGCCTTTTCGGGCGACACACTTAGGCCCGCGAGATGAGGTCGACGGCGACGACTCGCAGTCGAGGCGGTCGCCAATTTCGTGGCCTCGTTCGCCGCCAGCGCGCTTGCGTCGAGCAGCCTGCTGGCGGCCAGATATTCGTGGTCGACGGAATGCAGCTCGGTTGCAGGTGGCGCGCGCGCCATGTTGCGTTGCTGAAGGGTGTTCCCGGTGCATCGGCGCATGATCCTGAGCGCGATACCCGGGGCAATTCTTGAGCGTGTCCAGATGCCTTGAGCGTGTCCAGATGCACGGTGGATGAGGGGGCAACCACGTCGCAGTGCCAGCCCAGCGCAGTGAAGTGGCGCTGCAGCACAAAGCCGCAGGGACCGGCCTCGTAGACGATGTGCAGTCTGTTGCCCGCGCTCACCAGCTTGCGCATCGACTTGCTCACCGCA
>JANYBE010000574.1 GCA_025360945.1 Rhizobacter sp.
GTCCGCGATCAGATTGAAACGCCGTCCGCCATCGCGCTGAAACGGCGTCCGCCTTCAGACTGAAACAGGCGTCCGCGATCGCTGAAATACGCAACATCGATGCGTATGCGCTGATCCACCGTTCTACGCAGCATGTCGGCCAGCGAGTTCAGCAGCGCGTCGAGATCCACCGATTTGGGCCGCAGCACCTGCCGGCGTGAAAAGGCGAGCAGCTTGTTGGTCAGTTCGGCACCGCGTTTGGTAGCGCGCGTCGCTGCGTCGACCAGATGCTGACCCACACGTCCCCGGCCAGCGAGGGCAGTTCTTCGAGCACCTGGAGGTTGCCCTGGATGATGGTCAGCAGGTTGTTGAAATCGTGTGCGATGCCCCCGGTCAGCTGGCCCACGCTTTCCAGCCGCTGCGCGTGGTTCAGCGCCTCCTCGGACTGGGCCCGCTGCAGGCTCGTGGCGAGCAGGTTGGAGAGCGACTCAAGGAATCGACGCTCATCGTCGCCAAAGCGCTTGGCCTCGTGCGACCGCACCGTCAAGGCGCCGATAAGCTTGCCCCGGTCGGTCAGCGGCACCGCGAGGCCGCTGGCCAATCCCGCCGCCAGATAGGCCTGCGGCACCAGGAAGCGGCGTTCCGTGCGGTAGTCGTCGACGATGACTGGCCGACCCTGAGCCAGCACGAAGCCTTGTGGCGTCTCGGGCCGGTTTGCGATCAGGCAACCCAGGGCCTCGCCATTGATGTGTCCCACACCACTGGCCACGCGGAAGTGCAGGCGATCAGCTTCGAGCAGGAACACCATGGCCACTCCGACCTCCAGTGCCTGCGCTGCTATTGTGGGCACTTGGTCGAGCAGCACCTGCGGATCGCGCGAGTCGACCGCGATGCGGCCCAGGTGCGCCAGGTGGGCGGCTTGATATGGCGCTGGGACAGCGCCACTACGCCCTTCACTGCAGATTGCATCGATCGCAGGGCCTGTCGCGCGGCTGCTCCGCTGAAGTCCACTCTGAAAGTTGATATTCATCTTTCCGAGCCGCGGATGCGTTCGCTGCCCAACCCCTGAAAGCTCAGGCTCCGATGGGCGGCAGCGTGGGTGGACACCCCTGCTTGCTCGGTACTACCGCGCGGTATGTGGGAGGCAAGCGTCTACCTCGGCCAAGGGTATTTCGGCGGACCGGCGCCCGCGAGCGCTTCAAGGGCCGAGCCGAGACTGGACGACCTGGGCAATGCGCCGAGGATCGTCTTGAACAACGGCTGGTACGCCGCAACGGCGTCGAAACCAGTGAGCGGATCGCGGTTCGCCAGGAATGCATCGTCGAGCTCGGCCCAGTCGCCGGCACCGAGCATCGCTTCGGCGAGCGGCAGCACCTGCGCTTCCTCAATGTGCATGTGCTCAAGGTAAAAGCGAACGTACAACGTCATTGCGGTCTCGAACGTCGCGCGGCGCGGTTCATGCTGGTCGCTCTCGCACATCAACTCGAAGCCGAGCAATGCGTGCTCGAGCCCGAGGATCGCATGTTCGCCGCGTTCGTGGTCACGATCAAGGCGGTCGAGCACACCGTCACTGTGCGCGCTGTGGCCGCGCAGTTTCGGGAATAGCAGACGGCTCTCTTTGGGGTGGTGGAGCTTCTCCGGGAACTCGTCGACGTAGAACAGCATGGCGCGCAGAGCACCGAAGTCGGGCAGGGTGCCGCGCCGCCGGTGCTCGCCGAGCAGCAACAGGATCGCGCGCAGCATCGCCGAGAGCGCGCGGTGTTCATGAAGAATGATGGTCACGCTGGCATGCGTCATTGGGGGTTTCCTGCGTGGGCCAGTCGGAACAGCGTGTTCCCATTGCCGCGGGCACGGTTTGACGCAGATCAACATCCGATCGAAGCCCGCCGACGCGACGGCCGCTTGATGTGCATCAGTCCGTCGCAGGGTTTCGGCTCGTAGCCTTGGTGGATCAATGCTCAGCGCCCCGCATATGCGCGACGTGACGAACACCCTTCAACCGAGACCCATTGATGGCGCAACTGCTCTCTGTCCAGCCGCTTCAGCGGCCGACCCGAACGTCGATGGTCGATACAGGAGTGGTGTTCATGGGTTGGCCTTTCCGGCGTCGTTGCAGGTTGAAAATGAGGACTGAGTGACGGCCCCTCTGGACATTCAGTTTCGTTGTTAGCGCCCCTTGCCGAGGCGATGCAAAAAGACCCGGACGGCTCTCTTGAGAGACCGAACTTGCCCCGCCTTTCGAGGCCACTCAATCGCCAAGACCCCAGTCCGCTGACCCGCACTTGCTGCAGTTGCTCCACTTGCGCAAATTGCCGTGAGTGCGTATGCTCCCAACATGGACCACAAGCTCTCGTCACCGCGGACGGCCGCAGCAGCCGGCAGGCGTGCAGTGAAACACAAGGCAACGCCAGAAGCGCAACAAGCCGCTCTGCAGGCCGCGGCCGCTGCGCGCGCGGCCGCGGACTTCATTGCCCAGCACGGCCTGATCCGCCCGCGCATCTCGTTCGAAGGGGACGTGCTGCGCATCCATGCCTACGACATGCGAGGCCGCAAAGTGTCCGTCCGCGAGCGCCTGACTCTGGTGGACCCGGGGCGGGGCTACGTGCAGGGCGCCGTGGCTCGTAACAAGGGGGTCGCGGCCCGTCCTGCAAATCTGGCGACACGTTGGATCAAGACTCTCTCAGGAACCTGGCCCCCTCACGACTTCGAGGAGGGCGGCGCTGCCCTGACTTCGCTGGACCAGGAAGCAAGCGCCGGCGAGGCACAAGGGTTTGAGGCCGCCGCATCGATCACATCGGCGCACGGGAACACGGGTGGTGCTTCCGTTCGCGCCGTGCCTCTCAAGCAGTT
>JANYBE010000580.1 GCA_025360945.1 Rhizobacter sp.
CCGCGACGATGGTGACGGCCGGCATCTTCATGGTCGCACGCATGTCGCCGCTGTTCGAGCTGTCCGATACCGCGCTCTCGTTCGTGCTGATCATCGGCGCGATCACGGCGCTGTTCATGGGCTTCCTGGGTGTCATCCAGAACGATATCAAGCGCGTCGTCGCCTACTCGACGCTGAGCCAGCTCGGCTACATGACGGTCGCGCTGGGCGCGTCGGCCTACTCGGTGGCGGTATTTCACCTGATGACGCACGCGTTCTTCAAGGCGCTGCTGTTCCTCGGCGCCGGCTCGGTGATCATTGGCATGCACCACGACCAGGACATCCGCAACATGGGCGGCCTGCGCAAGTACATGCCGATCACCTGGATCACCTCGCTGCTGGGTTCGCTAGCGCTGATCGGCACGCCATTCTTCGCCGGCTTCTACTCGAAGGACAGCATCATCGAGGCGGTGCACGAGAGTCACCTGTGGGGTTCGGGCTTCGCATACTTTGCAGTCGTGGCCGGTGTGTTCGTCACCGCGTTCTATTCGTTCCGGATGTACTTCCTGGTCTTCCACGGCAGGGAGAACTTCCGCCACAAGCCGTTTCCAGGTGAACACGATCATCACGACGACGATCACGGCCGTCACGAGGCGCACGAGCCACGCGAGTCACCGTGGGTGGTGTGGGTGCCGCTGGTGGCACTGGCCATTCCGTCGGTGATCATCGGCTACATGACCATCGGCCCGATGCTGTTCGGTGACTTCTTCGAGGGCGCGATCGTGATCAACGCCGAGGCGCACCCGGCGATGGAAGAACTGGCCAAGGAGTTCCACGGTGCCGCGGCGATGGCGGCGCATGCGCTGAGCTCGCCACCGTTCTGGCTCGCGCTTGCGGGCGTGGTCGTCGCCTATGTGTTCTACATGGTCAAGCCGGCAATCCCCACGGCGATTAAGGCGCGTTTCGGCTTCATCTACGAGCTGCTCGACAACAAGTACTACTTCGACTGGTTCAACGAGAACGTGCTGGCTCGGCTGGCACGCCTGACCGGCACCGGCCTGTGGAAAGGTGGCGACGAAGGCCTGATCGACGGCGTGCTGATCAACGGCTCGGCGAGTGCGGTCGGCGCCGTCGCGGCGCTCGGCAAGCGCCTGCAGAGCGGCCACCTGTATTGGTATGCGCTGGTGATGATCATGGGCGTGATCGGCCTGATGACGTGGATGCTGTGGTGGAGTCCGCTGCGGGCCTGGGCAGGCATTTAGTCAAGAACCGGCGCGGAGAACAAGAACATGGGTTTGTTGAGTTTCGCCATCTGGCTGCCGATCCTGTCGGGCATCGTGCTGCTCGGGTTCGGCCGCGATGAGCAGGTCGGCGCGGTGCGCTGGATGGCACTGGTTGCCGCATTCGCCAGCCTGGTCGTTACGTTGCCGCTGATCGGGGGCTTCGACGCCACGACCGCGGCGATGCAGTTCGTCGAGAAGTTCGACTGGATCGAGCGCTTCAACGTCCACTACCACCTCGGCATCGATGGCCTGTCGATGTGGTTCATCCCGCTGACCGCTTTCATCACGCTGATCGTCGTGATCTCGGCGTGGCAGGTGGTCAAGAGCCGCGTGAACCAGTACATGGGCGCGTTCCTGATCCTGTCGGGCCTGATGATCGGCGTGTTCGCCGCGCTCGACGGGCTGCTGTTCTACGTCTTCTTCGAGGCCACGCTGATCCCGATGTACCTGATCATCGGCGTGTGGGGCGGGCCGAGGCGCGTCTACGCGGCGTTCAAGTTCTTCCTGTACACGCTGGCCGGCTCGCTGCTGATGCTGGTCGCGCTGATCTACCTCTACTACATCTCGAAGGGCAGCTTTGACATCCTGAAGTGGCACAACGTGCCGCTGACGATGAACGAGCAGACGCTGCTGTTCTTCGCGTTCTTCCTCGCCTTCGCGGTCAAGGTGCCGATGTGGCCGGTGCACACCTGGCTGCCCGACGCCCACGTCGAGGCACCAACGGGCGGTTCCGTCGTGCTGGCGGCGATCATGCTCAAGCTAGGATGCTACGGCTTCCTGCGCTTCTCGCTGCCGATCACGCCGGACGCCGCACACCACTGGGCGTACTTCATGATCGCGCTGTCGCTGATTGCGGTCGTCTACATCGGCTTCGTCGCCCTGGTTCAGCAGGACATGAAGAAGCTGGTCGCGTACTCGTCGATCGCGCACATGGGCTTCGTGACGTTCGGCTTCTTCATCTTCAACGAACTCGGCATGTCCGGCGGCATCGTGCAGATGGTGTCGCACGGCTTTGTCTCGGGCGCGATGTTCCTGTGCATCGGTGTGCTCTACGACCGCGTGCACTCGCGCGAGATTGCGGCCTACGGTGGCGTGGCCAACACGATGCCAAAATTTGCCGCGTTCGCGGTGCTGTTCGCGATGGCCAATTGCGGCCTGCCGGGTACCGCGGGCTTCGTCGGCGAATGGATGGTGATCCTCGGCGCCGTCAAGTTCAATTTCTGGCTCGGCCTGATCGCCGCGACCGCGCTGATCTTCGGCGCGGCCTACACGCTGTGGATGGTCAAGCGCGTCTACTTCGGTGCGATCGCCAACGATCATGTCCGTGATCTCGCCGACATCGACGCGCGCGAGTTCGTGATGCTCGCACTGCTCGCCGCGGCGGTGCTGTTCATGGGCCTGTACCCGAAGCCTTTTACCGATGTGATGCATGTCTCCGTCGACGGGCTGCTTAAGCACGCGGCCGTCAGCAAGATTCCCAGCCAGTAGGACAGGCCAATAGACACGCCATGAATCACATGAACTGGTACGCCGTCAGCCCCGAGATCGTTCTGCTCAGCTGCGCGTTGGTCGTCGCGATGGTCGATCTTTGGGTCACGCATCCGCGTCGCCTGCCGACCTACCTGCTCGCGCAGGCCTCGCTCGCTGTCGTCGCCGTGATGCAGCTGTGCGCGTTCAACGCCGGTGACACCGTCTACGCGATGCAAAACATGGTCGTCGCCGACCCGATGGGGCATCTGCTTGGCCTTTTCGCCACCATCGCGGTAATGGTCTCGCTGGTCTACGCGCGCCCCTACGCGGCCGAGCGCGACATCCTCAAGGGCGAACTTTTCACGCTCAGCATGTTCTCGCTGCTCGGCATCGGCGTGATGCTGTCGGCGAACAACTTCCTGGTCGTCTATCTCGGCCTGGAGCTGATGACGCTGAGCCTGTACGCCCTGGTCGCGATGCGCCGCGATCATGCGGATGCGACCGAAGCGGCGATGAAGTACTTTGTGCTCGGTGCGCTGGCGAGCGGCTTTCTGCTCTACGGTCTGTCGATGATGTATGGCGCGACCGGCTCGCTCGACATTGGCGAAGTCTACAAGGCCATCGGCACTGGCACGATCAACAAGCAGGTGATGATCCTGGGGCTGGTGTTCGTTGTCGCCGGTCTGGGCTTCAAGCTCGGTGCGGTGCCGTTTCACATGTGGGTGCCCGATGTCTATCAGGGTGCACCGACCGCGGTCACGCTGCTGATCGGCGGCGCGCCCAAGTTGGCCGCGTTTGCGATCACGATCCGCCTGCTCGTCGAGGGCATGCTTGGCCTGGCGATCGACTGGCAGCAGATGCTGGTCGTGCTGTCGGTTGGCTCGATGCTGCTGGGCAATGTCGTCGCCATCGCGCAGACGAACCTGAAACGCCTGCTCGCGTATTCGAGTATCGCGCAAATGGGCTTCATGCTCCTCGGCCTGTGCTCTGGGGTGGTTCACGACAACACCGTGTCGGCCGCCAACTCGTATGCGTCGTCGATGTTCTACATCGTCACTTACGTGCTGACGACGCTAGGCACCTTCGGCACGATCATGCTGCTGTCGCGCCCCGGTTTCGAGGCCGAGCAGATCGACGACCTGAAGGGCCTCGCCAAGCGCAGCCCGTGGTTCGCGCTCGTGATGACTATCTTCATGCTGTCGCTCGCCGGCCTGCCGCCGACGGTCGGCTTCTACGCCAAGCTGTCGGTCCTGCAATCGCTCGTAGCGACCAATGTCGAAGGCTACCTGTGGCTCGCTATTGCGGCGGTGCTGCTGTCGCTTGTGGGTGCGTTCTACTACCTGCGGGTGATCAAGCTCATGTACTTCGACGAACCGGCCGATACCAGCCCCATCGTCAGCAGCGGCGACGTGCGTGCCGTGCTCTCGCTGAACGGCGCAGCGGTACTGCTGTTTGGCATCCTGCCCAGCGGCCTGATGACGCTGTGCGGGCAGGCCATAGTCAAGGCGTTGACGACTTGACCTCATGGCCCGTTCAAGGCGCTCAGGACGTGATCGCCGCGTCGGTCGACGACACACACCTGCGCGAAGAGACGCTGGTCTCCGAGCAGGCCTACCGCGGCGCCTTCCTTGACGTTCGACGTGACCAGATCCGCTTGCCCGATGGCGGCACGGCACAGCGCGAATACATCGTCCACCCCGGTGCGGTGATGATCGTGCCGCTGCTGGATGATGGCCGCCTCGTGATCGAACGCCAGTGGCGCTACCCGCTGGCACGCGTGATGACCGAGTTTCCGGCGGGTAAGCTCGAGCCCGGCGAGCCGGCGCTGCACTGCGCGGTCCGCGAACTGATCGAGGAAACCGGCTACCGCGCGACCGAGTGGGCGCGTGCCGGCATCCTGCACAACGCGATCGCATACTCGAACGAAGGTATCGAGGTCTGGTTCGCGCGCGGCCTGACGCCGGGCGAGCGCCAACTCGACGCGGGCGAGTTTCTCGACGTCGGCAGCGCCAGCCTCGAAGAACTCGATGCCATGGCCCGGCGTGGCGAACTCACCGATGCCAAGACCTTGATCGGAATGATGTGGCTGAGCAACTGGCGGGCAGGCTGCTGGCCGGTGACATGGCGCCCAGCGCCCAGCGCCCTGAGACAGGGATAATCGGGCCATGAAGGTTCTGAACCTGCGCTGCGCACGAGACCACCGCTTTGAAGGCTGGTTCGGTTCGGATGACGATTTCAGGGTGCAGGGCGAGCGCGGCCAGATGGCCTGCCCGATGTGCGACGACAAAACCATCAGCCGGCTGCCGAGCGCGCCGCGGCTGAACGTCTCCACGCTGCGCGGTGAGGCCGTCTCACCGTCGCCCGGCGAGATCGCCCAGGCGCGCGCGCAAGGCCAGTGGCTGCGCGCGGTGCGCGAGGTGATCAGCAAGACCGAAGATGTCGGCGACCGCTTTCCCGAGGAAGCGCGCCGTATTCACTACGGCGAGGCGAAGGAGCGCGGCATCCGCGGCCGCGCGTCCCCGCACGATGCCGACGCGCTGCGCGAGGAGGGCATCGAAGTCGTCTCGCTCCCGGTGCCTGCGCCGTTGAAGGGTACCGTTCAATAGCGCGTGTCGATCGGTTCGAGCACCACGAAACGCGAGTCGTCGAGTGCGCTGATCAACGCGGCACCGTCGCGGTCGATGCTGAATCCCTCACCGGGATTGACCAGGATGTCGCGCACGTCGTTGTCCATCGTGACCCAAAGACTGCCGCTGAGCGATTCGATGCGTTGACCGCGGCCGTTCGGCAAGCGATGAATCGCGCCCTTGCGCAGGTTGATCGACGCGGGGCGCAGGTCGTGGGTGTTCATGGTGTGGCTCCTTTGCATGAAGCGCCAGCATGGCGGGCTTCTGACCGAACCTTCCCTTTTTGAGGAGGCTTGGCTACAGTCTCTTGCAGAACACGCATGCGCTCAAACGATCAGTTCGAATGACTTGCATGCAATTTTGGAATGTCAACTTGCGCCACTACGACCTGCCGCCGCTCGATCAACTCGAGGCCTTCGAGGCCTCGGCGCGCCACCTGAGCTTTACGAAGGCGGCTGACGAACTCGCGCTGACCCAGTCGGCGGTGAGCCGGCAGATCGCCGCGCTGGAGGACCACTACGGCCTCGCGCTGTTCCGCCGCCTGCACCGCGCACTGCGCCTCACCGACGATGGCCAGACGCTGCTCCAGGCCGTCAGCGAGGTGCTCGACCAACTGCACGCCGTCGGCGGCGAGCTCAAGCGCGACCGACGCGCCAAAACCGTGGTCGTGACGACGACGCCGGGCTTCGCCGGCCTGTGGCTGATACCCCGGCTGGCCGGCTTCACCGCGGCGCGGCCGGATGTCGACGTGCGCATCTCGGCCGGCTACAAGGTCGTGAACCTGAACCGCGACGGCTTCGATCTAGCGATCCGCTACCAGTCCGAGGACGCGATCGACGCTGGCGCCGAGCTGCTGTTCGGCGATGTGGTGCTGCCGGTGTGCAGCCCGAGGCTGCTGCGCGACCCGGGACGGCCGCTGAAGACACCCAAAGACCTGCGCCACCACGTGCTGATGTACCTCGACTCCGGTCCCGGCGCCGACATGCAAGACTGGCCGATCTGGCTGCGCGCTATGAAGCTCGAAGACCTCAGGCCCGCCAGCGTGCTGCACTTCTCGCAGTTCGACCAGCTCATCAACGCGGCGATCAGCGGTCAGGGCGTGGCGCTCGGTCGCAGCCCGCTGCTCAAGCAGATGCTGAAGGACCGCCGTTTGGTCGCGCCGTTCAAGAAGACGGTCGCGTCGCCGCGCAGCTACTACCTGGTGCGCTCGACCTCTGCAGCGCGCAAGCCCGAGGTCGAGGATTTCGCGGCCTGGGTGACGAACGAAGCACTTACAACATCCGACCCGGGTTCATCAGGCCCAGCGGATCGAGCGCGTGCTTGATCGAACGCATCAGGCTAAGCGCGACCGGTGATTTGCGCTGGGCGAGCTCGTCGCGCTTGAGCGCGCCGATGCCGTGCTCGGCCGAGAACGAGCCGCCGAATTCGGCGACCGCATCGAAGACCAGCGTGTTCACTGCGTGCTCGTGCTCGCCAAGGTAGGCGGCTGCGTCCGCGCCAATCGGCGGCTGGACGTTGTAGTGCAGGTTGCCGTCGCCGAGGTGCCCGAAGTTGACCGGGCGCACACCGGGGAAACTGCGCAGCAGCGCGGCATCGGTGCTCGTCACGAACGCGCCGATCGCCGAAATCGGCAGTGCGATGTCGTGTTTGATGTTAGGACCTTCGATGCTCTGCGCCATCGGGATCGATTCACGCAAATGCCACATCGCCTTCGACTGTTCGACGCTGGTAGCCACGGCCGCATCGGCAATCAGCCCGCGTTCGAGCGCGGTTTCGAGCAGGGCCTCGAACAGTGCATGCGCGTGCTCCGCGCTTTCGCTGTCCGATTGCTCGAGCAGTACCGTCCATTCGCCCGGCGGCAACGGCTGCGCGAGCTGAGGGAAGTGCCGGCGCACCAGGCCGAGCGCATAGCCGCCCATTACCTCGAAACCGGTCAGGCTCGCGCCTAGTCGGGCCTGCGCGAGCTGCAGCAGCGCGATCGCCACGTCGAGCGACGCGACCGCCGCGAGGGCGGTGCCGCCCGCCGCAGGCTGCGGATAGAGCTTCAGCGTTGCGCCGGTGATCACGCCCAGCGTGCCCTCGCTGCCGATGAACAGATGCCGCAGGTCGTAGCCGGTGTTGTCCTTGCGCAGGCCGGTCAGGCCGTTCCAGATCTCGCCCGCGGCGCTCACCACCTCGAGCCCGAGGCACAGCTCGCGCGCATTGCCGTAGCGCAGCACCTGCGTGCCGCCGGCGTTGGTCGCGAGGTTGCCGCCCAGTGTGCAGCTGCCTTCGGCCGCGAGGCTCAGTGGGAACAGTAGGTCCTGCGCGGCAGCAGCCTCCTGGACCGCCTGCAAGACACAACCTGCATCGACGGTCATCGTGAGGTTCGCTGCGTCGATCGCGCGCACTCGATTCATGCGCGTCAGGCTCAGCAACGCTTGCGTGCCCGACGCGTCGGGTACCGAGGCACCGACCAACCCGGTGTTGCCGCCCTGCGCGACTATGGGCACGCGATGCGTGGCGCAGGCGCGCACGACCGCGGCGACCTCCTCGGTCGACGCCGGCCGCACCACCGCGAGCGCGCGTCCGCGAAAGCGCTTGCGCCAGTCGAGCTCATACGCGGCGAGGTCACCGCCGTCGATCACGTTTGCCGCACCGACAATGGCGCGAACCTCGGCCAGCCAGCTCACGCGGCGGACTCCTTCGCCGCGCGCAGCCGCCAGCGCACGTGCGCGGCGCAGGCGGCGAACAGCAGCAGGCACAACAAGACCTCTAGGATTGCGAGCGGTACGCCCGCACCGCGATCGCTGGTCGCACGCACGATGCCTTCGGTGAAATACAGCCACACCAGCAGGCTGAGCCAGCGGTACGTGTACATGCGGTTGCGCCACAGCCCGAGTAGCGGCAGCAGCAGCGGCAGCACCTTGAGCGCGAGTGTGCCGCTGCCGGTCGGCGCGAGCCACAGTTCCCACGCGAGGCCGAGCACGATCAGCGCGAGTGCGCTGCCAAGGGCGACGATGCGCGTCCAGGCGATCGCGGCGGGGAGTGCTGGTGAGTCGTTCATCGCTGGCTATGATGCCAGCAATGAATCTGACGAGAATGATCAAGTCGGTAGTGCGCGAGCAATTGCCGAGCCTGGTCCAGGCCGTTCAAACATGGCCGTGGCTGGATACCGTGCGCACGTTGCGCGCGCGTTTTCGTGAAGACCGGCTCGGCCTGACGGCGAGCAGTCTGACTTTCACCACGTTGATTTCGCTGGTGCCGCTGGTCACAGTGATGCTCGCGGTGTTCTCGGCGTTTCCGATGTTCGCAAGCTTTCAGGTCGCGCTGCAGAAGTACTTTCTGCAGTCGCTGGTTCCCGACACGATCTCGCAGCAGGTGCTGCGAGCGTTGACGGACTTCTCGAGCAAGGCGAACCGGCTGGGCACGATCGGCCTGGCGTTCCTGTTCGTCTCCGCGCTCGCGCTGATGCTGACGATCGACCGCACGCTCAACGCGATCTGGCGTGTGCGCACACCGCGCCCGATTGCGCAGCGCGTGCTCGTTTACTGGGCCGCGGCGACGCTCGGGCCGCTCGTGCTCGGGGTGAGCCTGACGGTGACCTCGTACGCAATCTCCGCTTCACGCGGCCTCGTGGGCGTGTTGCCGGGCGGCGTGGGCCTGATGCTCTCGCTGATCGAGGTCACGCTGCTCGCGACCGGTCTGGCGGCCTTGTTCCGCTACGTGCCCAATACGCATGTACGCTGGTTGCACGCGATTCTCGGCGGCACGTTTTCGGCGCTCGGTTTCGAGCTCGCGAAGTACCTTCTCGGCTGGTACATCGCCAAAGGCACGTACTCGGCAATGTACGGCGCGTTCGCGGCGGTGCCGATCTTCCTGATTTGGATGTACCTCGGCTGGGTCATCGTACTGCTCGGCGCGGTGATCGCCGCCTACGCACCCAGCCTGCAAAGGCGCGTGAGGCGCTGGCCCGAAGGCCCGGGCGCGCGGCTGCAACTGGCAATTGCGGTGTTGCGCCAACTCGCGGACGCGCGCGCGGGCGGCGAGCGCGGTGTCAATGGGGGCGAGCTGGCGGCGGCGCTGCAGACCGACCCGCTACAGACCGAACCCATCCTCGACACGCTGGTCTCGTTCGACTGGGTTGGTCGGCTCGACGAACAGAACGATCCGCGCTTCGTGCTGTTGTGTGAGCTCGCGCGCACGCCGGCGCAACCGCTGCTGGCACAGCTGCTGATGGAGCCGTCGCCGGCATCGCGCGGCTTGTGGCAACGCGCCGGCTTCGACACGATGACGGTGCAGGAATTGATCGACCCCTAACCCGAACTTTCGGCCTAACGTGTGGCCTCGAACGTGACAGCGCCGCAATGCAGCGCACGGTTCTTGCCCTCGCGCTTGGCCGCGTACATCGCGTCGTCCGCGAGTTGCAGCAGGTTCAGCGGATGCCGCGCATCGCCGGGCGCGAGGGCGTAGCCGATACTGGCGCTGACCACGCCGGCCAATGGCCCCGAGCCAACGACACCACGCACGGCCACGAGCATGTACAGCGCGAGCGCATGTGCGCCGTCGGTGTCGCGCACCTTTGCCATCACCAGGAACTCGTCGCCGCCGAATCGGCCCACCGCATCCTCGGCGCGCACCGCGCCCTGCAACGCAGCGCCCACGGCCACCAGCAGCGCATCGCCTTCGCGGTGGCCGAGTCGGTCGTTCACCGCCTTGAAGCCGTCGAGGTCGACGAAATACAGCGCGACCGTCGCATGCTCCGGCGCGGCCAGCGCGATCTCGATGTGGTCCATCATCGTGCGCCGGCTGAGCACGTCAGTAAGCGCGTCACGCTCGACCCGGCGTCTAAGTTTTTCCTGCGCGACGGTCAACTCGTGCACGTCGATCGTGACGGTGTATAGCCCCAGCACTTGACCGTCGTCGTCGAGGTCGGGCACGTAGCTGGTGCGCAACCAGCGGGGGCCTTGCGGCAGTGTCGTCACGAGCCGGGTGTACTGCACCGTCTTGCCCTGCATCGCGCGCTGGAAATGGGGTTCGTGTTCGGCCCAGCGCCGCGCGCCGCGCACGTGGCCGATATGCTTGCCGAGCAGGTTCTCGCTCGTCTCGCCGGTCGCCTCCAGGTAGGCCTTGTTGATAAAGCGAATCGCGAAGCCGCGGTCCACATACGTCAGCGGGTAGGGGATGTTCTCAGTGAAGCGGTCGAGGCGTCGCGTGGTTGCGGTGAGTGCCTCGCGTGCGACCACGTCGTCGTGGATGTCGGTCGCGATCGTGAACACCGCCTCGACTGAGCCGCTTGCGTCCACGTCGGGGAAGACCTGGATGCGAAGCCATCGCCCCGGTGTGGGGCCGTGCGCGAGCTGGCGCTCGTAGCTCACGGTCCGGCCGTTGAAGGCCTGCGCAAACGCGGCCGCCGCGGCGGCCCAGGCGATGGCGCCGAATAGCTCTTCCAGGGTGCGGCCCAGCAACTGCTCGCGCGGGCGCGCGGCCCAGCTGAGGTAGTGGTCGTTGCAGAAGACGAGGCGATTGTTCCGGTCCCAGCGGCCGATGGGCAGATCGATCGCCGCAATCAGGCGCTCGATGTGCGAGATACGGGGGTCAGCGGCGGCAACCATGCGTGTCAGAAGCGGATCCGGCCGGTCAAGAAGTCCTTGTACATCACCCAATCGCCCATGAAACTGTAGAGCGGCCGTTTGAACGAGGCTGGCTTGTTCTTCTCGAAGACGAAGTGGCCGACCCACGCGAAGCCGTAGCCGCACAGCAGCGCGGCCAGGCCGAACGCCGCCTGGCCGGTGACGAGCAGCAGCGCGAGACAACTGAGCGCTAGCGTCGAGCCAACGAAGTGCAGGCGTCGGCAGGTGCGGTCGCCGTGTTCGCGCAGGTACAACGGATAGAACTCGGCGAAAGTCTTGATGGCCTTCAGGTCGACGGGCGTGGTGTTCATCGGCTTGTCTCCTGGGGAGCTTAGCTCAGCGCACGACGCAGCGCCGCCAGAACCGCATCGGGTGCCTCGGCCATCAGCTGGTGGCCGGCGTCCACGCTGCTGACGCGCGCGTTCAGCGCGCGTGCAAGGTCGGCGGCCTGTTTTGGGCTGGTCATCTGGTCGCGCGCGCCGAGCACGAGGTCGACCGGGCATTGCACCTGGCCGGCGGCCTCCGTGCCGTGCGCGTAACGGTCGCAGACGCGGAAGTCGTGCTCGAACAGATTGACCTCGCGCTGGCCCGCCTGCACGCGCCGCATCAGTGCGCGGCTCGATCCGTGCAGCCACGTTCCCGGGCCGGGGTAAGAAGGCTTGGCCGCCAGGCCGGCATGCGAGAAGGCGTTGACCATATCGATTGCTTTCATCGGTGTCTCGCGCGCGGTGGTGAGCAGTGCGTCGGACACTTTCATAGGGTACGCGGTGCCCATCATCACGAGCCGAGTAACGCGCCCGGGCGCGCGTCCCGCCGCTTCGAGCGCGATCAACGAGCCCATGCTGTGGCCGACCAGCGCAGCCGTGGCTACACCGGCCGAATCGAGCAGCGCCAGCACCCAGTCGGCGAGCGCCTCGACGCTGGCCAGCGGCGCGCCGGCGCTGCGGCTGTGGCCCGGCTGATCGAGGGCGAGGACGCTGTGGCCATGGTGCGCACACCAGCGAGCGAGCAAGGTCCAGACACTGTGGTCGTTGAGCGCGCCGTGGATGAACACAACGCAAGGCAGCGTGGCATCGAAGGGCTTGCCGCCGGTATACGCGTAGGCGGGACCGTGCCCTGCAAGCTGGAGCTCCATCACGCACCCGCCTTCTCGGCGGCTTTCAGCGCGCGCTTTATGTCGTCGATCAGGTCGTCGGCATCCTCGAGGCCGATCGACAGGCGGATCGTGCCGGCTGTGATGCCGGCCTTCGCGAGCGCCGCGTCGTCCATCCGGAAGTGCGTGGTCGAGGCCGGATGGATCACGAGCGAGCGGCAGTCGCCGACGTTGGCGAGGTGCGAGAAGATCTTCAGCGCCTCGATGAACGCGACGCCCTGGGCGCGCGAGCCGCGCAGGTTGAAGCTGAATACCGAGCCGCAGCCGCGCGGCAGCAGCGTCTTCGCTAGCGCGTGGCTGGAGTGCGATTCGAGCTCGGGGTAACCAACCGACTCGACCATCTTCTGGCCAACCAGAAAAGTGACGACCTTGCGCGTGTTCTCGATATGTCGCGCCATGCGCAGCGGCAGCGTCTCGATGCCTTGCAGGATCAGCCACGCGGTGTGCGGGCTCATGCAGGCACCGAAGTCGCGCAGGCCCTCGCGGCGCCCGCGCAACAAGAAGGCACCGACGGTGCTTTCCTCGCTGAACACCATGCCGTGAAAGCCCGCGTACGGTTGCGTCAGCTCGCGGAATCGGCCGAACTTGGCAAATGCGTTCTCCCAGTCGAAGGCGCCGCTGTCGACCAGCACGCCGCCAATCACGGTGCCGTGGCCCGAGAGGAACTTGGTGGCCGAATGAAACACCAGATCTGCACCATGGTCGAAGGGCTTCATCAGCCACGGCGTGGTGAAGGTCGAGTCGATCAGCAGCGGCAGGCCGTGATCGTGGGCCAGCGACGCAACGGTGGGAATGTCGAGCACGTCAAGCCCCGGGTTTCCCAGTGTTTCGCCGAACAGCAGCGCGGTGTTCGGGCGAATCGCCGCGCGCCAGCCGGCAATATCGCCGGGTTTCACAAACGTCGTCGCTATGCCGAAACGCGCCAGCGTGTAGTGCAGCAGGTTGTGCGAGCCACCATACAGAGCACTCGACGCAACGATGTGCGAGCCCGCACCGGCCAGCGTGCTGATCGCCAGATGCAGCGCCGCCTGGCCGCTCGCGGTCGCGATCGCGCCGGCGCCGCCTTCGAGCGCGGCGACACGCTCTTCGAGCACGGCGTTGGTCGGGTTCGAGATCCGGCTGTAGACGTGGCCGGAGCGCTCCATGTTGAACAGCGACGCAGCGTGCTCGCTGCTCTCGAACACGAACGAGGTGGTCAGGTGAATCGGGACGGCGCGCGCGCCGGTCGCCGGGTCGGGCGAGGCGCCCGCATGCAACGCAAGGGTGTCGAAGCCAGGGTCTGAGTGGCCGGGCATGGTGTCTCCGGGGTGTCGTCGCTGTGAATTGTGGGCTATATTGAGTTCACACCACCCCGGGGAGAGCCTCATGAAAGTCAGCGACATCCTCCGCGTCAAGGGCGGCACCCTGTTCACGGTGACTCCGGATTCGCCCCTGGCTGAGGCGGTCGTCGCGATGTCCGAGCGCGACATCGGCTCGCTCGTCGTAATGGAGGGTGGCGAACTCACCGGCATGCTGACTTTCCGCGAGGTGATCCAGGCCGTCGTCAAGGGCAGTGGCTCGCTGGGCCAGACGGTAGTGCGCAGTGTGATGGACGACCACCCGCTGACCTGCACGCCCGACACCGAGATCGACGAAGTGCGCCGCATGATGCTCGGCCGCCATGCACGCTACCTGCCGGTGATGAGCCAGCGCACGCTGATGGGGGTGATCTCGTTCTACGACGTGGCCAAGGCCGTGGTCGACGGGCAGGACTTCGAAAACCGCATGCTCAAAGCCTACATCCGCGACTGGCCGGTCGAGGAGCCGAAGGACGCTCAGACCTCCTGAGCGGCCGAGGCGAAGTGCGTATACGGTTGCAAAGTGTATTAGGCTCGACTCGGGTCGACGCTGCCCAACTTCGCAGGCCTCGCTGTGCCCTGAGGCTGACGCCTTAGAATCGAGTGCCGCCACCGCCTTCGGGCGGTGGTTTGCATTTCAGCCCATCACTAGCCAACCCACCCATGTCTGGCAGCACCCTCGGCGAGTTGTTCCGCGTCACCAATTTCGGCGAGAGCCACGGCCCCGCGATCGGCTGCGTGATCGACGGCTGCCCGCCCGGCATGACGCTGAGCGAGACCGACATCCAGCCCGAGCTCGATCGGCGCCGCCCCGGCACCTCGCGCCACGTGACGCAGCGTAACGAGCCCGATGCGGTCGAGATCCTGTCCGGCGTGTACGAGGGCAGGACCACCGGCACGCCGATCTGCGTCATGTGGCCGGCAAACGTGGTGCCGTACTTCTCGAATAGCCATTTGCGCGCGACCGCACCAGCGCCGACCATCGGCGCTGTCAGCCGTGCCGACGCGCGACCACCACCGCGCGGATCACGCAGGCCGTACTTCTGCAAATACGTGTAGTCAGCGTGGCCGGGCCGGAAGGTATTTAGGATGTTGCCGTAGTCCTTGCTGCGCTGATCGGTGTTGCGGATGAGCAGGCAGATCGGCGTGCCGGTGGTCCTGCCCTCGTACACGCCGGACAGGATCTCGACCGCATCGGGCTCGTTACGCTGCGTCACGTGGCGCGAGGTGCCGGGGCGGCGCC
>JANYBE010000596.1 GCA_025360945.1 Rhizobacter sp.
CCGCTTCATGCGGTCGACGATGATTTCCAGGTGCAACTCGCCCATCCCCGAGATGATGGTCTGGCCCGATTCTTCGTCGGTCTTGACGCGGGAGTTCGGCGTTGAGGCCAACGTTGGCAAGCCACAGGTCGCCTACCGCGAAACCATCCGTAAGCCTGTCCAGGACATCGAAGGCAAGTTCGTCCGTCAGTCGGGCGGCAAGGGCCAGTACGGCCACGTCGTGCTGAAGCTTGAGCCGCAGGAACCGGGCAAGGGCTTCGAGTTCGTCGACGCAACCAAGGGTGGCGTGGTGCCGAAGGAATTCATTCCGGCCGTGCGCAAGGGCGTCGAAGATTCGCTTCCGGCCGGCGTCCTCGCGGGCTACCCTGTGGTCGACGTGAAGGTCACGCTGACATTCGGGTCGTATCACGAGGTCGACTCGAACGAAAACGCGTTCAAGATGGCCGCGTCGCTCGGTTTCAAGGACGGCTGCCGCAAGGCTTCGCCGGTGATTCTCGAACCGATGATGGCGGTCGAAGTGGAAACGCCGGAAGACTATGCAGGCAGCGTGATGGGCGATCTGTCGTCACGCCGCGGCATGGTGCAGGGCATGGACGACATCCCGGGCGGCGGCAAGATCATCAAGGCCGAAGTCCCCCTGTCGGAAATGTTCGGCTACTCGACGACGCTGCGCTCGATGTCGCAAGGCCGCGCCACGTACACGATGGAGTTCAAGCACTACAGCGAAGCCCCGAAGAACGTGGCCGACGCGATCATCACCGCGCGCGGCAAGTAAGAAACTCAAGCCGGTCTTCGGCGAGGTATCGCGGGTTGCCAGTGGCGCGCGAATCAACACCTCGTCGGAAACCTTAAACACCTCACTGGCAATGCTCTTTACTCTCAGGAGAAATTGAAATGGCAAAAGGCAAATTTGAACGCACCAAGCCGCACGTGAACGTGGGCACGATTGGGCACGTTGACCACGGCAAGACCACGCTGACGGCGGCGATCACGACGGTGCTGTCCAAGCTGTATGGCGGGGAAGCCAAGGCGTATGACCAGATCGATGCGGCGCCCGAAGAGAAGGCGCGCGGCATCACCATCAACACCGCCCACGTCGAGTACGAGACCAAGAACCGGCACTACGCGCACGTGGACTGCCCCGGGCACGCCGATTATGTGAAGAACATGATCACCGGCGCGGCGCAGATGGACGGCGCCATCCTGGTGTGCTCGGCCGCGGACGGCCCCATGCCCCAGACCCGCGAGCACATCTTGCTCGCCCGCCAGGTCGGCGTGCCCTACATCATCGTGTTCCTCAACAAGTGCGACATGGTCGACGACGCCGAGCTGCTCGAGCTCGTCGAGATGGAAGTGCGCGAGCTGCTCGACAAGTACGACTTCCCCGGCGACACCACCCCCATCATCCATGGGTCAGCCAAGCTCGCCATGGAAGGCGACAAGGGCGAACTCGGCGAAGGCTCCATCTTGAAGCTCGCCGAAGCCCTGGACACCTACATCCCCCAGCCCGAGCGCGCCATTGACGGAGCCTTCCTGATGCCCGTCGAAGACGTGTTCAGCATCTCCGGGCGTGGCACCGTCGTGACCGGTCGCGTCGAGCGCGGCATCGTCAAGGTTGGCGAAGAAATCGAGATTGTGGGCATCACCCCGACCCAGAAGACCACCTGCACCGGCGTTGAGATGTTCAGGAAGCTGCTCGACCAGGGCCAGGCGGGCGACAACGTCGGCATTTTGCTGCGCGGCACCAAGCGCGAAGACGTGCAGCGCGGCCAAGTGCTGTGCAAGCCCGGCAGCGTCAAGCCGCACACCCACTTCACGGCCGAGATCTACGTGCTGAGCAAGGAAGAGGGCGGGCGCCACACGCCGTTCTTCAACAACTACCGACCGCAGTTCTACTTCCGCACGACGGACGTGACCGGCGCGGTGGAGCTGCCGAAGGACAAGGAAATGGTCATGCCGGGCGACAACGTCAGCATCACCGTGAAGCTGATCAACCCGATCGCGATGGAAGAGGGCCTGCGCTTCGCCATCCGTGAAGGTGGCAGAACCGTCGGCGCCGGCGTCGTGGCCAAAATCATCGAGTAATGCGTGACGACCGGCGAGCGCGCAAGCGTTCGCCGGCGCCTACATCAATCGCGGCCTGGAGGCCTATGGCCGGCCGCAACGCTCTTTAAGGAACCGTCATGCAAAAGCAAAAGATCCGCATTCGCCTCAAGGCATTCGACTACAAGCTGATCGACCAGTCTGCACTCGAAATCGTCGATACCGCAAAGCGCACCGGCGCAATCGTCAAGGGCCCGGTGCCCCTGCCGACACGCATGCAGCGTTTTGACATTCTGCGTTCGCCGCACGTCAACAAGACCTCGCGCGACCAGTTCGAGATCCGCACGCATCAGCGCCTGATGGACATCGTCGACCCCACCGACAAGACCGTGGACGCGCTGATGAAGCTCGACCTGCCGGCCGGCGTGGACGTCGAAATCAAGCTGCAGTAAATACCCCGCCCGAGGTTTGATACTTGCGGGTTTGCCCGCTGGTGCTAGAATCGCAGGCTTTTCCGCATTCGAGCTTGTTCGGGTGACGGAAAACTTATCAACCCGACCAATCGATGTCGGGCTCGTGAACAAAGGCTGCCGTGGCTGCAAAGCTTCGGAGCTGGAGAAAAACCATGACGACAGTCAATCCAGGCCACCGCCTCGGTTTGCTGGGCCGCAAGGTGGGCATGATGCGCATCTTCACGGACGATGGCGACGCCAT
>JANYBE010000600.1 GCA_025360945.1 Rhizobacter sp.
GCCCGCAGCGCAACCTCGGTCTTGCCGAAGCCGACGTCGCCGCACACCAGCCGGTCCATCGGCTGCGGCGAGACCATGTCCTGGATCACCGCGTGGATCGCGGCCTGCTGGTCCGGTGTCTCCTCGAAACCGAAACTCGCGGCGAAGGCTTCGTAGTCGTGCGGCGCAAAGCGAAAGGCAAAGCCCTCACGGGCCGCCCGACGCGCGTACAGGTTCAGCAATTCCGCGGCCGTGTCACGCACCTGTTCGGCAGCCTTGCGCTTGGCCTTTTCCCACTGCGGCGAGCCGAGCCGGTGCAGCGGTGCCTCCTCGGCGGCCACGCCGGTGTAGCGCGCGATCAAGTGCAGCTGCGCGACTGGCACGTACAGCGTGGCTTTGTCGGCGTATTCGAGGTGCAGGAATTCGCTCGAGCCATCGCCCAAGTCGATGTTCTTGAGCCCGACGTAGCGCCCAATGCCGTGGTTCGCGTGCACGACCGGATCGCCGACCTTCAGCTCAGACAAATCCTTGATGAGCGAGTTGACGTCGCTGACCTGCTCCTGCTTGCGCCGGCGACGTGCAGTCGGGCTAGTGGCGAACAGCTCGGTCTCGGTGACGAACTGGATCGCGATGTCGGCGTCGGGCTCGAACCAGTAGAAACCTTCGGCCATCGGCGCGACGGCGATCGCGAAGTGCTGGTCGCTGGCTTCGAACTCGGCCAAAGAGCCGACGCTGGGCGGCTCGATCTTGCTGTCGCGCAGCAGCTCCAGAAGGCTCTCGCGGCGGCCTTCGGTCTCGGCGACGATCAGCACGCGTGCCTTCGTCGTGCCGACGTGGAGTTGCAGCTTCTTCAGCGGCTCGGGTGCGCCACGATCCACGCTAAGGTCGGGCAGGGCGCGTGCCCATTCGGTGACCTCGGCGCCACGCAGCGCGAGCTGTACGTGCCGGTTGCACAGCGCGAAGAAGTCCTCAGGTTTCAGGAACAGGTCTTCGGGCGGCAGGATCGGTCGCTCGCGATCATGCTGCAAAAAGCGGTGACGCTCGCGCGTGTCGGTCCAGAACTTCTTTAACGATTCATCGATCTCGCCATGCAGCGCAATCGCCGCGCCCCCGCCGAAGTAGTCGAAGATCGTCGCGGTCGCGTCGAAGAACAGCGGCAGGTAGTACTCGATGCCGGCGGTCGCCAGGCCGGTGCCGATGTCCTTGTACAGGCGCGCCTTGGTCGGGTCGCCCTCCATTTTCTCGCGCCAGCGAGCGCGAAAGCGCGTGCGCGCGTCCTCGTCCATCGGGAACTCGCGCCCGGGCAGCAGTCGCACCTCGGGCACCGGGTACAGGCTGCGCTGGGTGTCGGGGTCGAAGGTCCGGATCGAATCGACCTCGTCGCCGAACAGGTCGACCCGGTACGGCACCGCCGAGCCCATCGGGAACAGGTCGATCAGCCCGCCGCGCACCGCGTACTCGCCCGGCGAGACGACCTGGCTGACGTGGGTGTACCCGGCCAGCGTGAGCTGGGCCTTCAGCGCCGCCTCGTCGAGCTTCTGCTTCTGCTTGAAGTGGAAGGTGTAGCCGGCCAGAAAGCTCGGCGGCGCCAGCCGCACCAGCGCGGTCGAGGCCGGCATCAGCACGACGTCGACCTCGCCCTGACGGATTCGCCACAGGGTCGCGAGCCGTTCCGAGATCAGGTCCTGGTGTGGCGAGAAGGTGTCGTAGGGCAGCGTCTCCCAATCGGGGAACACGGCGATGCGCAGGCCCGGGGCGAAGAAGGGCAGCTCGGCTTCGAGGCGCTGCGTGTCGGCCGGCTCGGCCGTGACGATCGCGGTGATGCGCTGCTGCGCCGCCTGCGCCTGCGCGAACCGGGCCAGCAGCAGCGCATCGGCACAGCCGTGCGGGCGGGGCAGCGTGAAGCGTTTTCCGGTGGCGATCGCGGGAAGTTGCATGAAATCGTGGCGCACAAAAAGCAAAGCGCCCCGGTGGGGCCTTCAGATGTGGCGTTCCCCGGGGCGAGAGACAGGCGCGATTATAGAATTCAAGGGCCGATGACGCCTTCCTCCCCCGCCGAAGATCCGCCCCGCCTGTACGCACTCGTTCCCTGTGCCGGGGTCGGCGAACGTGCGGGAGCGGGGGGGCCGAAGCAGTACGCGATGCTGGGCGAACGCAGCCTGATTGCGCACACGCTGGCGGCGCTGGCGCAGGTGCGGCGGCTCGAGGCGACGCTGGTCGTGCTCAGCCCGGCCGATACGCAGTTCGGTGCGCATCTTCAGGGCAGCGCTGCGGCCGTCGCGCATTGCGGCGGGGCGACGCGTGCCGACAGCGTGCGCAACGGCCTGGACGACCTGCTGGCGCGCGGCGCGCGCACCCACGACTGGGTGCTGGTGCACGACGCTGCCCGCTGCCTGGTGCGCGCCGAATGGATCGATGCGCTGATCGACGCCTGCCTCGACGACCCGGTCGGCGGGCTGCTCGCGCTGCCGCTGGCCGACACGCTCAAGGCCGAGCGCGACGGCCGCGTCGCGGCGACGATCGACCGCCGCGCGAAGTGGCAGGCGCAGACGCCGCAGATGTTTCGCCTCGGCATGCTGCGCGACGCGCTCGCCACGGCCGGTGCCGACGTCACCGACGAGGCCGGCGCGATCGAGGCCGCGGGCCACGCGCCGAAACTGGTGCCGGGTGCGCTCGAGAATTTCAAGATCACCTGGCCGGCCGATTTCGAACTGGCCGAACGGCTGCTGAGGACCCGCACGACATGAACGCACCGCGCATCAAGCCGCCGCTGTGGCGCATTGGCGAAGGCTGGGACACGCACGCGCTGGTGGCCGGCCGCCGGCTCGTGCTCGGCGGTGTCGAGATCCCGCACACGCACGGACTGTTGGGCCACTCGGATGCCGACGCGCTGTGCCACGCGATCACCGACGCGCTGTTCGGCGCCGCGGCGATGGGCGACATCGGCTTTCACTTCCCCGACACCGATCCGCAATACCAGGGCGCCGACTCGCTCGCACTGCTCGCCGAGGCCGGGCGGCGCGTGCGTGCGGCCGGCTGGCTGGTCGGCAATGTCGACAGCACCGTCATCGCACAGGCGCCGAAGCTGGCGCCCCATGTCCTCGCGATGCGCCAGCGCGTTGCACAGGCCCTCGGCGTCGCGATCGATCAGGTCAGCGTGAAGGCCAAGACCGCCGAGAAGATGGGGCCGGTCGGGCGCGGCGAGGCGATCGAGGCGCGCGCGGTCTGCCTGCTGTGGCACGGCTGACGCCGCGCGCCGGGGCGCTGCCGATCACGGCGCCTTCTTCAAGCGGATGTGCGCCATCAGCCCGCCATCGGGCGCGTTGACCAGCTCGAAGCTGCCGCCCATGCGCTGCACCGCCTTGTCGACGATCGCCAGGCCCAGGCCGGCGCCGGTCGCGGCGGTGCGCGCGGCGTCGCCGCGGAAGAACGGCGTCGTCAGCTTCGCGAGCTTCAGCGGGTCGACGCCCTGGCCGAAGTCGCGCACCGTCAGGATCACCCACGGCCCGGTGCGCGCGTAGCTGACGTGCACGCGTGCGATGCCGGTGTCGATGGAGCGCCCGTAGTGGCGCGCGTTCTCGAACAGGTTCTGCAGCACGCGACCGAGCTCGACGTCGTCGGCCATCACCTTGGTATCGATCGCGACGCGCGAGCTGATGCGGATCTGGCTGGTGTCGCGCAGCGCCGCCATCTCGCGATCGACCACGCTGCTCAGGTGCACGGCCGTCAGCTGGGTCTCGCCGGGACGCGCATAGTCCATGAACTTGTCGATGATGGCGTCGAGCTGGTCGATGTCGAGCGCCATGTTCTGCTTGGCCTCCTCGTCGCGC
>JANYBE010000616.1 GCA_025360945.1 Rhizobacter sp.
GTTCCAGGCCGCCAAGCGCCGCGCTCGCGGCTTCACTCGTTTGTCCACCATCAAGACCGTCATCTTCCTGATCGTCGGAAAACTCGACTTCCACGCTATCAATCCTCACGCCCGGCAACCCACTTGAAATTCAACAGAGCCTCGAATTACTTGTTCCTCACCACGGCGTGTGAGCAGGCCCTCGCGTTCTACACCCAATGCGATCTGGGCAACGTCGTCGAGTTGCTGAGCCATGGCGCCGACGGAATGCCCCTGAGAAACGAGTCGATGCGCGGCAAGGTGCTAGCACGCAAGATTCCAGGGGCCGGGTTTGGTCTTCTATGCCTCGGACAACGACGACGCCGAACCGATGCGTGGCTCCGCTCACCTCCTGATGTTTGACAACCGTTACCGGACGAAGGAGGTGTTCGAGCGCCTTGCAGACGGAGGGCGGGTGACGACGCCCATCGGCATGCAGCCTTGGCACGCCTACTACGGCAAGCTGACGGATCGCTTTGACGTCCCGGGGATGCTCAATTTCCCGGAGTGAGCGTGCGCCGTGCCAAGCACCACGGCCTTCATAGGCGAGGTGCCGAGGTCGACGCAGATCGCGGTCATGGCGCCAGCCGCTGCTCGATGCGAGTGACCGGCCTGCCGCCGATGATCATCGCCAGCACCTCGTCTTCGGTCAGGTCCGCCGTCCGGTAGGTGCCGACGACCTTGCCGTTCTTCATGACGCTCAGCCGGTCCGACAGTCCGAACACGTCAGGCATGTCGTGCGTGATCAGGAAGATGCTGACGCCGTCGGCCTTGAGCCGACGCACGAGGTCGTGGACCATGCGTGTCTCTTCGGGCCCGAGGGCGGCGCAGGGCTCGTCCATGATTAGTACGCGTGCTTTGAAGTAGAGGGCGCGCGAGATCGCGACGATCTGCCGTTGTCCGCCCGACAGCGCACGCACGGGCACGCGGATGTTCGCGAAGTTCGGGTTCAGGCGATGAAGGGTCTGGCGCGCCGCCTGCTCCATGCGGTCGTCGTCGAGCAGGCCAAAGCGCGTCACCAATTCCCGCCCGAGAAAGAGATTCGCGATTGCGTCCAGGTTGTCGGCGAGCGCCAGGGTCTGGTAGATCGTCTCGATGCCGAGCGTTTGCGAATCCGCGGGCGACGCGATCCGGGCAGGCTGCCCATCGATCACCAGTTCGCCTGCGTCCATCGGATGCGCACCGGCCAGCATCTTCATCAGCGTGGACTTGCCGGCGCCGTTGTGCCCGAGCACCGCGACGACTTCGCCAGCGTGCAACTGCAGGCTGACATCGTCGACGGCGCGCACGCCACCAAAGGTCTTGCATGCGCCCCGAATATCGATCAATGGTGCACTCACGTGAGCCTCTCGCCGCTGTAGCGTCGATAGACGACATCGAAGACGACCGCCACGATCAGCACCTGGCCGATGATCACCATGCGATAGCCAATGCTCACGTCCATCAGCAACAGACCGCTCTCGAGGAACTGGATCATCAGCGCACCCAGCACCGAGCCCAAGATCGTGCCGCTTCCGCCCGAGAGCGCCACGCCGCCGATCACCGCAGCGGCTATCACGTAGAGCTCCATGTTCGTTCCGAGCGAGTTGGTGCCTGCGTTGAGGCGCGCCACCGCGACGACCGACGCCAGCGTGGTCAACGCGCCCAGCAGCAAAAAGAGCTTGATCGTCACGCGTCTGACCGGAATGCCGACCAGCAGGGCAGCCTCCGGATTGCCTCCGATAGCGAAGACGTAGCGGCCGAATCGGGTCCGCCGCACGATAAAACTGACGATCATGACGACGACTCCCCAGATGAGCACGGGGATTGGCACTCCTTGCGCTTCAGGCTTGCCGTCGAGCTGGTAGGCATTCATCGTGGCGACGAACGCGAGCACCAGGGCGGATGTCCCAATCATCAGCGCAACGTCGAAGGTGAAGGGGCGCAGAGGGAAGCCGTGTCGGACCTTGCGTGCCCGGCGCGCCAGGCCGCTCCAGACCACCAGAGTGGTCAGTGCCGCGCCGAGGACCCAGCTGAGCAGCGGTCCGATTGAACCGTCCAGGCCTCCGCCCAGGGCGAGGAAGACCGGGTCGGTGACAGGTTGCGTCTTCCCGTCTGCCACGAGAAAGGCGGCGCCCCGAAGCGACATCATCCCGCCCAAGGTGACGACGAACGAGGGGACGCCCACCACGGCCGTCAGCCAGCCTTGGTAGAGCGCGATCGCGAGCGCGAGTCCCATGCCCGCCAGCGACGCCGCAACCCAGTGCCAGCCTTTGGAATACATCAAGAACGCGACCAGTACACCGACACAGCCGAGTACCGAACCAACCGAGAGATCGATCTGACGCGCCACGATGATCAGCGTGATGGCGGTGACCACAATGCCGTCGACGGCGGTCTGCTGCGCGACGTTGTACAGGTTTTCCGGAGCGAGGAAGGTGCCGGTCGCGAGATGGAAGATGATGGCCATTGCCGCAAGCACGACAGCCATCAAGGCCAAGCGCAGATCGAGCGCGCTGATTTGAAGTTTGCTGTTCATGTCACGTCAGGCAGACCCGCGAGGGCGGATCTGCCATCAAGGAGTTGAGGAACAACGGTGGGACTATTTGCACGCCGCAGGCGCTCTATCCTTGGCGACACCCTTGCAGGCCTCGGACTTCGTGATCCAGCCGGCCTTGATGACCACGTCGAGGTTGTCGCGCGTGATGGAAACCGGCTTCAGGAATTTCGATTGCAGAGGAACCTTCTTCTCGCCATCTGCCCAAGTCACCGCGCCCTCGATTTTCTTGCCAGCTGCCAACGCGACTGCGGCCGCGGCGGCCTCGCGACCGAGCACCCGAGCGTCCTTCCACACCGAGACGGTCTGCGTGCCGAGCGCGACGCGATTGAGCGCGGCGTGGTCGCCGTCCTGTCCCGATACCGGCACGCCCTTCATGCCTCGGGCCGACAACGCAGCGATCACGCCGCCTGCGGTCCCGTCGTTCGAAGCGACGACGGCATCGACCTTGCCGCCGTTTCGCGTCAGGATCTGCTCCATATTCTTTTGCGCGGTCTCGGGCTTCCATCCATCGGTGTACTCCTCGCCGACGACCTTGATGTCGCCCTTTTTGATGGCGTCGGCGAGCACCTCACCCTGGCCGTCGCGCAGGAAGTTGGCGTTCGGGTCGGTCGGCGATCCCTTGATGAAGACATAGTTGCCCTTGGGCTTGACCTTGAACACACCACGCGCCTGCTCGCGGCCGACTTCCTTGTTGTCGAACGTGATGTAGAAGACGCCGGGTTGCTCGATCAGGCGGTCGTAGGCGATGACGGGCAGGTTCTTCGCCTTCGCCTTGGCGAGCGCTGGAACGATCGCGTCCTTGTCCATCGCCAGGATGATCAAGGTGGTCGCCCCCTTGGTTATCAGCCCATCGATGTCGGCGATCTGCTTCTCCGGCGAACCGCCGGCATCCGCGCTCACGTACTTAGCGCCGAGCCTGGCGAGTTCGGCCTTGATGGCTGCCTCGTCGGTCTTCCAGCGCTCTTCCTGGAAGTTGGACCAGCTGACGCCGACAACGGCTTGCGCCGAAGCGAGTGTGCAGCAGGCTCCGATGACCACGCCGGTCAGGATCTTGTGTGCGAGATTCATGGCTTGTCTCCAGTTGTTGGTTTGGTGTGGCTTGCGCTTGATGCGCGTCCGACACAGAGCGGTGGTCGGGCAGTTGGTTTAGATCGCAGTCCGTCTCACTGCGGTTTGATTGGAGGCATCGTCGAAGTCATGGCGCGAGGCCGACGCAACGATTTCCGCCGACTCATCCAGGCGTTGCAGCACGAGCGAGGCCGCGCCGCGCGCCCAGGCTTCGCTGCCCTCGTGGCCGATGACGAGAGGCACGCTGCCGCGATGGGGCAGTGCCATCGCGTCGTCCATCGCGGCGCGAAGCGGTGCCTCGAACAGCTCGATTGCCACCTGGCGCCCTCCGTCCAGGATCACCAATTGCGGGGCAAGCAGATTCACCACGTTGCCTATCCAAATCCCGAGCTGTCGTCCTTGGCGTTCGAATATCTGGAGCGCCTGCGAATTCCCGTCGCGCGCCGCGCACGCCAGCCGGTCATATGCAGCCTCGATCGCTTGGGGTGGTAGATCTCCCGCCGGCAGCAGGCCAGCCTCTTGACCCTGTTGCACGATGGCGTAGTGCGCGACGTAAGCCTCGAGGCAGCCACGCTTGCCGCAATGGCACTGGCGACCGCCGGCCTCGATCTGCATGTGGCCGAGTTCGGCGGCCAGGCCGGCGCGACCTCGATACAACTCGCCGTTGATCATCATGCCCAGGCCGAGGCCCTGCTCGAGCGTGACCACCGCAACGTTCGAGAGCCGTGCGGCCTGACCGAACCACTGCTCGGCCAGCGCGCGAATATTGGCCTCGTTCTCGACGAAGACCGGGACACCCAATTCCTTGGCGATGGATGCGGAGAAGTTCCGAACCGCTGTTGGGCCGTCAGTCGCAAAGACGGCGGACCAGTGCACGACATCCCCCATCGAGTCGACGAAGCCGGGCAGTGCGACACCGACACCGGCTAATCGCGCCGTGATGAGTGCGCCGCCCGCGTCGGTGACACAGGCACGCACCTCCTTGACCAGTCGTCTGACGAGGGCCGTCTTTTGCATCGGCGTGACCAAGGGGGCGCTGCGCGTTCGGCGCACGACGCCGGCGAAGTCGGTGAGCGTGACGGTGAGTTGGTACAGTGAAATGTTGACGCCGACGACCCATACGAAGTCCGGATTCAACGCCAGTTCGCGTTCACGGCGTCCGCCGCCCGCGGCAGGTCGAACGCCGACCTCGACCAGCGCGCCGCTTTCGAGCAGGCGACGCGTGAGCGAAGAGACAGCTGGCTGGCTCAATCCGGTTGGAACGCCGATTTCTGCGCGCGACATCGGAACGCCATTTCGGCGCACGGCGTGCAGCACCTGGTAGAGGTGCAGTTGAGAGATGTGACGCGAGCTGAGGCGGGCCATGCGGGCCTTTGATCAGTGAACACTCGAAACCATTCGACATATTATTTCGTCGAAATATTAGAGCAACAGGACTTTCCCTCCTCGGGCTTGCTCTAGCGTTCCAGCGTCGCGCCAACCACGGCTGCCCGATCCCTGGGCTTACTTCAACGCGGGCCGGCGCCCGTCTCCCTTAGCGCAGCTCACCGGGAGCACGGGCTCAGACGGGTGCCGACTCCGTTGGCTTGGCCCTGTACATCGACTCGTCACTGCGCTGAAGCATCGACGCTGCGGTGTCGCCGGCGCGCAATTCGCTCAAGCCCAGGCTCACCGAAATCCGGAGGCCGGGCGCTACGGATTCCCAATCGAAGGTGGCCACGGCCTCCCGGATGCGCCCGCAAATCTGCTGCGCCAGTTGCTCGGTGGCGTCGTCGAACATGATGGCAAACCGTCACCGGCCCAGCGCGCGGGCAGGTCGTTCTCGCGCACTTCGGACGACATGAGGGCGGCAACCGTTTTGAGCACGCGATCACCGACACTGTGCGTGAAACGGTCGTTCACCGACTTGAACTTGTCGACGTCGACCATCGCCACCGTGAGCGGTCGATCGGCCGCAACACAGACCTGAAGTCGCTCCGCCAACGCTTGCTCGAAGTGTCGGCGGTTGGCCATTCCCGTCAGGGCGTCCTCCAGCGACCAGCGCTCGAACTGCTTGGACGCGACTAGCGCCTGCTGCAGGTGCCGCTTGCTCTGGCGCGCGCCAAGCTGCCAGGAGACGAGCGACTCCCGGCTGCCCAGGCCTTCTGCAACCACGCGGCGCTCACGTCGCCTCAGAGCGCGATGCTCACGCCGAGCCTTGTCGTTCTTGCCTTGCAATTCGAAGACCTGCGCCAGCAGAAGATGCGCCCTGCAGGCGAGCTGCTCGTGCTCGACTGCCAGTGCCATCTCCCGCATTTCGGTCAACTCTCGCTCGGCGCCGGCCCAGTCCTGCTGCGCCCACGCCAATTCCGCGGCGCTCCAGCGCACGAAGGAGTCGAGCCATGTTATGACGCCGGACAGCGAACGCGTTGCTGAGTCAAGCGCCAGCCGCGCGGCAGCAAAGTCGCCCCGCCATGCGGCCACCAGCACCGAAGACGCATGCGTTATCGTCCGCGCCATTGACTGAAGCCCCGGCAACACCGGTGTCCCGCGGCCAGACTGCTCGAGCTGCCGACACTCATCGGCCAGCTCCTGCAGCCTCTTCAGGCTTTTCATGGTGCCTGTCTGGTAGCGCTCGTCGAGCAGGCGCGTCGCCTCGACCCACACCTGGTTGAGTCGCGGCTGGTAGATGCTTACCGCAGGCACACAGCGCCGCGCGGCCTGAACGGCCATCTCGAACGACGCGTCCGCGCGATCGTGGTCGCCGCTCCACGAGTACGCAAGGCCGAGGCAGTTGTGCGCGAGGACGGTCTGGGGTTGCGAGACCTTTGTGTCGCACAGGCGCACGCACAGCAGCGCAGCCTCCACCGCCTCGTCGTTCCGGCCCAGTAGCATGCACACGTGCGCGAGGGTCGTGAGGGCATTAGCCTCGCCCTGAACGTCGCCAAGTTGCTCGAATAGCTGGGCCGCCCGGTGGCTCGCTTGGCTGGCGCGTCGGAGTCGAGAGCCGATCCGGTCGCAATGCGCCAGACACGCCAGCGCGCGAGCTTCGGCATGCTGGGTCAGCCCTTTCGTGTCTGTCAGAACAGCCTGCGCCAGGCCGCGCGCCTTCTGGATATGCCCTTCGTCCAGAGCCGCGTAAGCGGCGGCAAGAACGACGTCCGGGTTGTCGCCGGCGCCATCTTGAATGTGTCGTGTCACTCCGAGACCACCTGCCGTCGACGATCGCTGCCGATCGAGCGGGAATGCCGAACCGCGTCAAATTTCATGGAACCACCTCACCAAACGCCACCGGCTCGAGGGAATCACCGCCTCGCGGGAACGTGCGCGTCGGTCTCGAAGACTGGCCGCCCGAACGAGGGGGCCTTGGGGCGCGTCCACGGGGCGAATCGACTCGATTGTTCAAAAGCAATCCTATCGGAAACCGCACCGAGAAAGTGTGAACTCCCCCTCACTCTTCTTCTCCTCGAGGACGTTCGGAGAGCGCTGGAGCACCAGGAGAGACCTCGTCGGGCTCGCATTCGTGCGCGATGCGCGGCGGCACCGGCGGCAATTTCGGCGTGCTGTTGTAGGTGCGCTACCAGCTTCGTACGCTGGCGCAGGTGTTCGGCTGGGCGCTGATCTGGCCACTTCAGACCGAAGCGGACTTCGAGAACGCGACGGGCGCTGAAGACGGTGCAGTCGGACTACATGCTGCAGAACCTGTCGACCGCGCTGACCATCCAGGTGTCGCTATGCTACTGGCCCGGCACGCAGGGTGGGTTGCCACCGGGCGGGCCGCAACAGCCCTATCTGATGATGCGTGGCCTGTATGTCGGGTCGCAGAGCGAGGGTCAGGCGGTGATCCAGCCCTTGTGCAATCTGCCCGGTGCGATCACGCAGAGGGTGAAGATGACCAGCTTCTACAACCTCAACAACGAACTGCTGAACGTGCCGTACGGCATGCCGTGCCTTCCGCCAGGCAGCCCGATTCCATGCGAAGACAAGGCCTCGCGTTACGTGACACGCGCGCTCGCCCCGACCGAGTGGCGCGGGTTGCTTAACTACTTCGTGATTGCGCCGAACGAGATGACTACTTCTACATGGAGTTCAATGGCGGTGCGATCAACGCGTATCCGCCGCAGGGCAATGCGTTCGTGCACCGCAGTGCTGCGTTCAACGCGGTGCTCGACGTGTTCATGGTTCGCCGAGGCGGACCGAGCCGCGTCCGAGAACTTTCTGCTCGGCTGGATGGCCTACATGGCGCCGATGTGGAACGGCGAGATCTACCAGAACTACCCGCGCCTGAACGAGCCGAACTACGCCGCCGCCTATTGGTCAGATGCCCAGGCCGGCCTGTATGCGGTGAAGACAAAGTACGACCCGACGCATGCCTTCCGCTTCGCACAAGAGGTCTCTCCGCCGATGCCGCCGGGCGGCGGGATCGGGCCGGTGATCATCTTGCCGCCATGGCTGCAACAGGCGCTGGATCAGCCGATCAAGTACGGCCCGGGTCGGGTGTGGCGCGCCTCGAGGTCGCGCACCCCGGCCGGAAAGTCACTGCAGGCGGCGAGCGTCGCCGCGCCATCGGCCGATACCAGCACAGCGCCCACTTTGCGCGGCCGGCTCGGGCTCTTGCGGGCGGTGACGATCGCCAGCTCCACCTGTGCTTGGATGTCCAAGACCGCCTCCTGCGAATCAGTTCGGATCGGTGTACGCCGTCTTCACGGTCGTAAAGAACTCCTGCGCGTAGCGGCCCTGTTCTCTCGGGCCATAGCTGCTGCCCTTGCGCCCGCCGAACGGCACGTGGTAGTCCACACCGGCGGTGGGCAGGTTCACCATCACCATGCCGGCCTGGCAGTGGCGCTTGAAGTGGGTGGCGTGTTTCAGGCTCGTGGTGGCGATGCCGGCCGACAGGCCAAAGGCCGTGTCATTTGCCGTGGCAAGCGCCTCGTCGTAATCCTTGACCCTGATCACGCTCGCGACCGGGCCGAAGATCTCCTCGCGGTTGATTCGCATTGACGCGGACGACTCGCTGAACAGCGCCGGCGCCATGAAGAAGCCTTCGGTGGCGCGCGTTAGCCGCTCACCGCCTACGGCCAGTGTTGCGCCTTCGCGTTGGCCGATCTCGATGTAGCTCAAGTCCTGCTCGAGCTGGCTCTGGCTCGAGACCGGGCCGATGTCGGTGCCCTGTGCCAGCGCGTCACCGACCGTCAGCTTCGCCATGCGGCGCTCGACGGCATCGATGAACTTCGAATAGATGCCTTCGGTGACGATCAGGCGGCTCGCCGCGGTGCAGCGCTGGCCGGTGGCATAGAAGGCGCTCTGCACGCTGAGCTCGACGGCCTTGCCCAGGTCCGCATCATCGAGCACGACCTGCGGGTTCTTGCCGCCCATCTCGAGCTGCACTTTCTTGTGACCCTGCACGCAGGCTTCCGCGATGCGCTGACCGACGCCGACCGATCCGGTGAAGCTGATGGCGTGGACGCCGGCGTGGCGGACCATCGCGTCGCCGATCACGCTGCCTCGTCCCATCACCAGGTTGAACACGCCCGCAGGTATGCCGGAACGCGAGATGATCTCGGCCAGTGCCCACGCCGAGGCCGGCACGATGTCGGCGGGCTTGAGGATCACGCAGTTGCCGAACGCCAGCGCGGGGGCGGACTTCCACGCCGGGATCGCCATTGGAAAGTTCCACGGCGTAATCAGCCCCACCACGCCGACCGGCTCGCGCGTGATCTCCACGCTGATGCCCGGGCGCACCGACGGGAGCAGTTCGCCGGACAGACGCAGGCACTCGCCCGCGAAGAATTTGAAGATCTGGCCGGCCCGCGTGACTTCGCCGATGCCCTCGGGCTTGGTCTTGCCCTCCTCGCGGGACAGCAGGGTGCCGAGCTCGTCGCGACGCGCAAGGATCTCGGTGCCGATCTTATCGAGCGCGTCGCTTCTTGCCTGGATGCTGCCTGTCGCCCACGCGGGGAACGCGGCAGTGGCCGCAGCAACGGCGGCGTCCACGTCGCCCGCGTCGCCCTGGGTGTATTCGGCGACGACGTCAGCGAGGTTGGAGGGATTGATGTTCGGGCTGTAGCTTGCCCCCTTCTTCCATTCGCCCGCGATCAGGTTGTCGTGTTGCAGGGTCTTCATCGAACTGTCCTTTCGCTCGTTAAGGCTGTCGCGTTGCAGCGTCTTCATCGAACTGTACTTTCGCCCGTCAAGGCATCACCTGCCCGCCGTTGACCTCGATCACCTGACCGGTGACGTAGCTGCAGGCGCTCTCGCTGGCCAAAAATAGGAACGCCCCGACGCACTCCTGCGCGGTGCCCAGGCGACCCATCGGAATCGCGTTGGCGAAGTTCTTCAAGATCTCGGGGCTCGAATGCCCGTCGTGAAACGGCGTCTCGATCACCCCCGGGGCGACCGCGTTGACGCGGATCTTGTCCTTGACCAGTTCCTTTGCCATCGTGCGCGTGATGGTTGAGACGAATCCCTTGCAGGCCGCGTACAGCCCGGCGCCGGGCCCACCGCCGGTGCGTGCCGCCTGAGTCGTGACGTTGATGATCACGCCACCGCCGGCGGCTGCCATCAGCGGAATCACGCGGCGACTCACCGCGACCACCGATCGCGCATTCAGGCGGAACACCGCATCGATGTAGTCGTCGTCGGCATCGACGATGGGCGAGCGCTTCACGAAGCCGCCGGCGTTGTTGACCAGCACGTCGACGCGTCCGAAGCGCTCGTGCACCGCGGCGACCATGCGGTCCACCCCGCCGCTGTCGGTGACGTCAGCCTGCACGAGGAACGCTTGGCCGCCTTGGGTTTCGATGTAGCGCGCCACCGACTCGGCCTGGCTGCGGCTGTTGCGGTAGTGCACAGCAACGCGCGCGCCGCAATTGCCAAAGCCTCGCGCCACCGCGGCGCCAATTCCCGAGCTGGCGCCCGTTACGAGCACAACCTTGTTCTTCAAGTCAGTCATCAGAAGATCTCCCCTTTTCAAAGTGTTCACATGGATGGGCTTGTGGCCAGACGCCCGACAAAGGTCTGCGTGACGTTCGGCAACGCACGATGGCTGCGGATTGGCCTTGAAGGCACCGACCAGCACGAGCGCGCGCCGGTCCGGATATCGAACATGCCCGATAGAGGCATCGCCGCCCAGTTCACCTCGGAGTCGGCCATCATGATCATCGCGGCTTCCTGCATCTGCATTGCGAGCATCGAGTTGTAGAGTGATCTTCTGGCCGGCGCCAGTGCGCTCGCGCTGCAGCAGCGAACAGGATACCCTGCACCTTGTGCTTGCTGGCGGTGTAGTCGGCCGGCAGGCGGAACACGGTCGTGACGATGTAGTTACCGCCCACGTGCGGCGCGCCGGCCGAGGCGCCACGTCGAGAGTCGCCGGTGGCGTCGATCACGACTTTGCCCAGAACCGCCTCGCGTCCGCTCTTGGTGTCGCGGATCACGCCCTTGACCCTGCCGTCCTCGACCAGCGTGCGCGAGAACCACGAGTGCAGGCGCAGCTCGATCCCCAGGGCCTTGACCTCCCCATCGAGACGCGCTTCCAGGCGCCGGGATCGAACGCCGCTGCAAAGCAGATCGGATGCGGCTTTTCCTTGCTGTGGAAATCGAACGTGCCCCAGCGAGCCCAGTGCTTCACCGAGGCGGGCGCGCTGCCCCATTCGTCCTGCTTCGGAAACGCCGCGAGGTGGCGTTGAAGGTGATTGACTGGGCCGTGGGCAACGTCTGCCGCCAAGACGTGTAGCGTTTCACGTCCTGCGCGGCGGGCGTGTGCCACGCGCTGGCCGCCGTGGCGACAATGTCAGCATGGATATTGAATCCCCGATCGGCCGTCATTGCCTGAAGTGTGGCCACATCCGAAAGCGCGATGACGCGGGTCCTGACTATGCCTGTCCCGCCTGCGGAGGTGTCTATGCCAAGGTGCGGGCGGTAGTGCACCAGCGCGAGGAGGCGGTGCGCGAGGCCGCCCGCCACGTGGACTTCAGGGTGCTGCAGCCGCCCGAACCGCCACCGCCACCGGCGCTGCCCGCGTCGCTGGCGGCCGAGCGGCGGCGGTTTGGGCTGGTGCAAACCGGCTACATCCTGCAACTGACGCCGCTGGGCATCACCGCGGTCGTCGGCGCCGTGATCGCCAGGGGCGTCGTGGCGACGGACCCGTCAAGTTGGCTGGCGTCACATTCGCGCTGGCAGTTGCGCACCTTCGGGACCGCACTGGTGATCGGCCTTGTGCTGGCCGTGCTCGCCATACTGCTGGTTGGCGGCGCACAGCTCGCGGGCCGGATGGGCGATGGTGCACCGGTCGGCCGCAGTGGCGCGCGCTGGCTGTGGCTGCCGGCGACGGCGCTCTGGCTGTGGGTGACGTACCGCGCCGCTCGCGGCTGGCTGCTGTTGCTGCGCGGCGAACCCGTTTAGGCAATTTAGGCGCGCCTGGCTGCGAGGCCGAGCAGCCGCGCGGGCAAGAACAGGATCGCGCGCAGCAACGCGAACAGGGCGCAACACGTGATGCCGACGAGCCGCAGCGGCAGCGACACCAACCAGACAACCGGCCACAGCACCAGCGCAGCCAGCGCCAGCGGCCAGCACATCACGAGCAGAAGGCACCAAACCACCAACACGAGCAGTGTTCTCACGCAAATCTCCCCTCACCGTGCGTCATCCCGCCTGAGCCCGATCGCCGCCGAGATGGGCATCTTCCTCTGGCACAAGAATCCACAGCAGCAGATAGACCAGCCCGCCGGCTCCCGCGCACAGCACGAGCAACGCGAACAGCAGTCGCCAGATCCACGCCGCGAGGCCGGTGATTTGCGAGAGGCCGCCGCAGACACCGCCCAGCCAGCGATCGCTGCGGCTGCGCTGCAGGGCATTGATGGCGGCGACACCGGGATCTTTCGCGCCGCTGCGCGTGGCCTGGCTGAGCACGAGCGCCTTGGCACGCGAGAATTCTTCGTCGGAAAGAATGCCGCGCTGATGCAGTTCCCCCAGTTTGCCCAGTTCATCGCTGATGGCCATCGCTCTTCTCCTGATGCGTAGTGATCGATGCCGTCAGCTTAGGACTTGGCGAGCGGCGCGTCAGCATCTTGCGACGGTCTGCAGATTCGGGGCGACAGAACTGCGCGATCCAGCCGCGCTCGGCAGGGCGGCCAATGCCAGTGCGCGGCGTCTCGTAGTGTGCCTACCACTTCTCCATGTACGGCCGCAGATCCAGCTCGAAGGTCCAGGCGTCGCGCGGCTGCATGTGCAGATTCCAGTAGTTCTCGGCGATGTGTTGCGGGTTCAGGATGCCGTCCTGTACTTTGAGTGCGTAGCGCTCGGGGAAGGTGCTGCGGATGAACTCGGTGTCGATCGCGCCATCGACGACGACATGCCCGACATGGATGCCGCGCGGCCCGAGTTCGCGCGCCATGCTTTGCGCGAGTGCGCGCAGTGCGTGCTTGGCGCCAGCGAATGCGGCAAAGTTCGCGGAGCCGCGCAGGCCGGCGGTTGCGCCGGTGAACAGGATCGTGCCGCGTCCGCGCGCGACCATGCGCTTGGCAACCTCGCGGCCATTCAGGAAGCCGCCGAAACAGGCCATCTCCCAGATCTTGAAGTACTTGCGTGCGGTTTCTTCGAGGATGCTGCACGGCACGTTCGCGCCGATGTTGAACACCATCACGTCGATGGGCCCGATGTCGCGTTCGATCTGTTCGACGAGCGCGACGACCTCTTCCTCCTTGCGCGCGTCCGACCCGAAGCCATGCGCATGGCCGCCGGCGGCAACAATGGTGTCGACCAGGGGCACCAGCTTATCGGCCTCGCGTCGTGTCATGCAGGCGGTATAGCCGCCGGCTGCAAAGCGCCTGGCGATGGCGCCGCCGGTAGCGTCGCCAGCGCCGACGATCAGCGCGACCCGGGTCGGTTCATTCTTCATTGGCATGATGTGAATCTCCTGATTGAACGACGGGTGCTGGGCCTGCGGCTGATTGTGCGTCCGCGCCGCAAGACTTGTCTTGGCGGGGTTTGGAGTCAAATGGGCCTCACCGCCGACTGCCTGAGCCACGCCAATGCCTTTGCTGCCACTGCTGTTTATCTCCTCACTGTTGCATGCCTATGTCGGCGTTCGCATCGCGCCGGATCTGCCCGATGGGCCGTGGTCAGTGTGGTTCGTGGCGCTCGTGACTGCCTCGGCCCTGCTGATGCCGATGGGTCTGTTGGCGCGCAGCGTGCGCAGGCAGCCGCTGTCGGACCGACTCGCATGGATCGGTTCGCTTGTGATGGGGCTGTTCTCGTCGATGTTCGTGTTGACGCTGCTGCGCGAAGGCGTGCTGCTGGGCGCGTGGCTCGTGGCATTGAATGGGGTCGCGGCTGCGAGCGCAGTCGCCGTCCCGTTGATCGCGTTGGCCGTCACGCTGTGGGGTTTTGTCAACGCGCGCCGCACCGCGGCAGTGGTGGCCGTCGACGTGCCGATCGCCGATCTGCCCGCTGCCCTGCACGGCTTCACGATCGCGCAGATCAGCGACATCCACGTAGGTCCGACAATCAAGCAGCCGTACCTGCGCCGAATCGTCGAAGCCGTCAACGCGCTCGGTGCCGACATGGTTGCCGTGACCGGCGACCTGGTCGACGGTTCGGTGCGCGAACTCGGCGTACACGTCGCGCCGCTGGCCGGGCTGGCGTCGCGCCACGGCACCTTCTTTGTCACTGGCAACCACGAGTACTACTCCGGTGCGCCGGCCTGGGTCGCCGAATTGCGGCGTCTGGGGCTGTGTGTGCTGATGAACGAGCATGTGGTGCTCGAACACGGTGCGGCATCGCTGGTCGTCGCCGGCGTCACCGATCACAGCGCTCACCACTTCGACCCGACTCAGCGCAGCGACCCTGCAGCCGCGATGGCCGGCGCGCCTGCGCACGCCGCGGTGAGGCTGCTGCTGGCGCACCAGCCGCGCAGCGCCGACCTGGCCGAGCAAGCCGGCTTTCAATTGCAGCTCTCGGGCCATACGCACGGCGGCCAGTTCTTGCCATGGAACCTGTTCGTGCGCCTGCAGCAGCCGTTCACCGCCGGATTGCATCGGCTGCGTCGCTTGTGGGTTTATACGAGCCGGGGCACCGGTTACTGGGGCCCG
>JANYBE010000652.1 GCA_025360945.1 Rhizobacter sp.
TGGGCCCAACGGTTGCGGCAAGTCCAACATCATGGACGCGGTGCGCTGGGTGCTGGGTGAGAGCAAGGCGAGCGAGCTGCGCGGCCGTCCTCGTTGCTGAACACGAGCTCGACGCTAGAGCGGCTGGCCGGCTTGCGCAGCCCTGAGCCGTTGAAGATCACATCCTGCATCGACTCGCCGCGCAGCTCGCTCGCCTTGCTCTCACCCAGCACCCAGCGCACCGCGTCCATGATGTTGGACTTGCCGCAACCGTTGGGCCCAACCACGCCGACGAGCTGGCCCGGCAATTGGAAGTTGGTGGGTTCGGCGAAGGACTTGAAGCCGGACAGCTTGATCGAGTTCAGGCGCATTGGCGAATCACAGGCTGGCGCCTAAGTACTTGATTTGTTTGAATAAAACCCGCGACTCGCAGGCCTCGGAGCAGCGCGGATGATAGCATCGCGGCTTCGAACGAACCTCTCCAAACGTGACCACGATGGCCAAGTCCTCCGCCACCTCCCGCCTTGTCCCCGCGAATCCGCCGAGCGTGCCCAGCAAGGACCTGCAGGTCTTCGCAAATCCTGCGCCCAAGCGCGACTACGCGATCCAGTTCCAGATCCCAGAGTTCACCTGCAACTGCCCGCTCACCGGCCAACCCGATTTCGCGCACTTCACGATTGACATGGTGGCCGACATGCTCTGCGTCGAACTGAAGAGCCTGAAGATGTACATGTGGAGCTACCGCAACCAGGGCGCATTCCACGAGAAGGTCACGAACGACATCGTCGACGACATTGTCAAGGCGGCGAGCCCGCGCTTCGTACGCATCACCGCGAAGTGGTACGTGCGCGGCGGGATCTACACCAACGTAGTGGCCGAATACCGCAAGAAGGGCTGGAAGCCACAGCCGGTAATCGAGCTGCCGACCTTCGAGGCGATGAACGGGCTGCTCTGACACGCCATGAATCCGCTTCTAGCCAAGCTCCACCCCTATCCGTTCGAGCGCCTGCGCGCGCTGAACCAGTACATCACGCCGAACCCGGCGCTCAAGCCCATTGGCCTGGGGATCGGCGAACCGAAGCACGCCACACCCGAGTTCATCAAGCAGGCCCTGGTGGACAACCTAAAGGGACTGGCCAGCTACCCGGCGACCGCCGGTGAGCCGGCATTGCGCGAGGCGATGGTGGGCTGGCTCGCGCGACGCTACGCTGTGAAGGTGGATGCTGCCACTCAGGTGCTACCGGTCGGCGGTTCGCGCGAGGCGCTGTTCGCGCTGGCGCAAACGGTGATCGATCCGACTCGCGCAGGCGCGACCGTGGTCTGCCCGAACCCCTTCTATCAAATCTACGAAGGCGCGGCGCTGCTCGCTGGCGCGCAGACCGCGTTCGTCAACAGCGATCCGGCGCGCAACTTCGCTGCCGATTGGGACAGCGTTTCCGACGCGACCTGGGCGCGCACCCAGCTGCTGTATGTCTGCTCACCCGGCAACCCGACCGGTGCGGTGATGCCGCTGGCCGAATGGGAGCGCCTGTTCGAGCTCAGTGACCGCTTCGGCTTCGTGATCGCGTCCGACGAGTGCTACTCGGAGATCTACTTCCGTGACGAGGCGCCGCTGGGTTCTCTAGAGGCCGCGACCGCGCTGGGCCGCACCGACTTCCGCAACCTGATCGCGTTCACCAGCCTCTCAAAGCGCTCGAACGTGCCCGGCATGCGTTCGGGTTTCGTTGCCGGCGACGCGGCGCTGATCAAGCCCTTCTTGCTCTACCGTACCTACCACGGCAGCGCGATGAACCCGGTGATCCAGCAGGCCAGCATTGCCGCCTGGCACGACGAAGCCCACGTCGCCCTCAACCGCGACGAGTACCGCACCAAATTCATGCAGGTCACGCCGCTGCTTGCCGAGGTGATGAGCGTCGCGTTGCCTGACGCGGGCTTCTACCTGTGGGCCGATGTGTCCCGCTTTGGCCAGAACGACATCGCGTTCGCGCAAGGTCTGCTCGCTCAATACAATGTGGCGGTGCTGCCGGGCAGCCTGCTGGCGCGCGAGTCGCGCGGCGCGAACCCCGGCACAGGCCGCATCCGCCTCGCGCTGGTGGCCCCGGCCGACGAGTGCCTGGAAGCCGCGCACCGAATCGTTTCGTACACCCGGACCCTTTGAACCAAAGCCAAGACCCACCATGACCCAAGTCAGCGAACTGCAACCTCTCATCGACATGGCCTGGGAGAGCCGTGCCTCGATCAATGCCGCGAACAGCCCGAAGATCTTTGAGGCCGTCGAGGCCGTGATCGGCGACCTCAATGCCGGCCGGCTGCGCGTCGCCGAGCGTCAGGGTGTGGGCCAGTGGAGCGTAAACCAGTGGGTCAAAAAGGCCGTGCTGCTGAGCTTTCGCCTCAACGACAACAAGCTGATGCACGCCGGCGACCTGGGCTTTTACGACAAGGTGCCGACCAAGTTCGCGCACCTCAGCGAGGCCGAGATGCGCGAGACCGGTGTGCGCGTGGTGCCCCCGGCCGTTGCGCGGCGAGGCAGCTTTATCGCGAAAAACGCGATCCTGATGCCCAGCTTCGTGAACATCGGTGCCTATGTCGACGAAGGCACGATGGTCGACACCTGGGCTGCTGTCGGCTCGTGCGCGCAGATCGGCAAGAACGTGCACCTCTCGGGCGGCGTGGGCATCGGCGGTGTGCTCGAGCCGATGCAGGCGAATCCAACGATCATCGAAGACAACTGCTTCATTGGCGCGCGCTCCGAAGTCGTCGAGGGCGTAATCGTCGAGGAGAACTCGGTGCTGGGCATGGGCGTGTACATCGGCCAGAGCACGCCAATTTATGACCGCGCGACGGGCGAAACCAGCTACGGACGCGTGCCCAGCGGCTCGGTCGTGGTGAGCGGAAATCTGCCCAAGGCGGGCGGCGCGTACAGCCTTTATTGCGCGGTGATCGTCAAGCGCGTGGATGCGCAGACCCGCGCCAAGACCAGCATCAACGACCTGTTGCGCACCTGAGTCTCTTCAACCCCATCTTGAGAGGATCCCCATGAGTGGCGGAAACATGGAACGCGTGCTGCGACTGATGTCAGAGAAGGGCGCGTCCGACGTTTTCCTCTCGTCGAGCTCGCCGATCCTGATCAAGATCAACGGCCAGCTGTTGCAACTCAGCGACCAGCCGCTCACGCACGTGCAGCCGCGCCAACTGCTCGCCGAGCTGCTCACGCCGAGCCAGCTCGAGGAGCTCGACGACACCGGCGAGCTCAACATGGGCGTGGGCCTCTCCGGCATCGGCAGCTTTCGGCTCAGTGCATTCAAGCAGCGCGGCACGATCGCTGCGGTATTCCGCTGCATCCCGTTCGTTATCCCGACGCTCGAGAGCCTGAACGTGCCCGCCTCGCTGAACACGATGGTGCTTGAAAAGCGCGGCCTAATCCTGATGGTGGGGGCCACCGGCGCGGGCAAAAGCACTACGCTTGCCGCAATGCTGGAGCAACGCAACCAGCAGCTCGCCGGCCACATCCTGACAATCGAGGATCCGATCGAATTCCTGTTCCACAACAAGAAGTCGGTGGTCAACCAGCGCGAGGTCGGGCGCGACACGCAGTCGCTGCAGATTGGCCTCAAGAACGCGCTGCGTCAGGCTCCCGATTGCATCCTGATTGGCGAGATCCGCGACCGCGAGACGATGACGGCGGCGATCTCGTACGCGCTGTCGGGCCACCTCGTGCTGTCGACGCTGCACGCCAACAACAGCTATCACGCGCTCGGGCGGATCCTGTCGTTCTACTCGCCCGAAGCCCGCCCGGCACTGCTCGCCGACCTCGCCGCGGGGCTGAAGGCAATCGTCTCGCAACGCCTGATGCGCGCCACCGCCGGCGGGCGCATCCCGGCCGTCGAGGTGATGTTCAATTCCAAGCTCGTCTCCGAGCTGATCGAGCGCGGCGACTTCAACGCCGTCAAGGAGGCCATGGAAAAGTCGCTGTCCGAAGGCTCGCAGACCTTCGAGCAGGATTTGGCACGACTGATCAACGCCGGCGTGATCACGCGCGACGAAGGCCTGGCCTACGCCGACTCGCCGACCAACCTGATGTGGCGGCTGCAAAACGACATGTCGCCGGCTACCCGCATCGTCGCGAAGCGCGACGAAGGCGAAGACCAGGCCGTGTTCACCGAGATCACCGTCGACGTCCGGCCCGAAGGGGCGACGACCTCGGCGGCCAGCTTGCGACGACTCTGATCCTGCCCATGTCACGCACGCTTTTACTGGCCGAACAACTGATCTCGCGCCGCTCGGTCACACCCGACGACGGCGGTTGCCAGACACTGATCGGCGAGCGACTGGCGGCGCTGGGTTTTGCGTGCGAGACGCTGCTGTACGGGACTGAACAGGCCCGCGTGACCAATCTGTGGGCCGTGCGGCGCGGTCGGTCCGGCACGGCAGGCAAGCTGCTCGCGTTCGCGGGCCACACCGATGTCGTACCGACCGGGCCGCTCAGCGCATGGACGAGCGACCCGTTCGTGCCGACGCACCGCGAGGGCCAGCTCTTCGGCCGCGGCGCGGCCGACATGAAGACCTCGATCGCGGGGATGCTCGTCGCGGCCGAAGAGTTCGTCGCGACGGTGCCCGATCACGCCGGATCGATCGCGTTCCTGCTGACCAGCGACGAGGAAGGCCCGGCCGTCGACGGCACCGTCAGGGTCTGCGAGTGGCTGACAGCACGCGGCGAGCGACTCGATTACTGCATCGTCGGCGAGCCGACTTCGGTCGATGCGCTCGGCGACATGATCAAGAACGGCCGGCGCGGCACCTTGACGGGCCGGTTACGGGTCATCGGCGTGCAAGGCCACATCGCCTACCCACACCTGGCCAAGAACCCGATCCATCTCGTCGCGCCGGCGCTCGCCGATCTGGTCGCAACGACCTGGGACCACGGCAACACCTACTTCCCGCCGACCAGCTGGCAGATGTCGAACATCCACGCGGGCACCGGAGCCGGCAACGTGATCCCGGGCGACGCGGTGATCGACTTCAACTTTCGCTTCTCAAACGAATCCACGCCCGAGACGCTGAAAGCGCGCGTGCATGCGCTGCTCGACGAGCACGGCCTGACCTACGAGCTCGCCTGGACGCTCGGCGGCGAACCGTTCCTCACGCCGATCGGCGAACTGAGCGCGGCATTGAGCGACGCAATCCGCGCGAACACCGGCATCACGACCGAACTCTCGACCACCGGAGGCACCTCCGACGGCCGCTTCATCGCCAGGATCTGCCCTCAGGTGATCGAGTTCGGCCCGCTCAACGCCACGATCCACAAGGTCGACGAGTGTGTCTCGGTCGCGAGCCTCGAACCCCTGAAAAACATCTACCGCGATACCTTGCATCGGCTTCTGACATGACCCTGATCGCACTCATCACCGCGCAGGGCGCCCGCCTCAAACTGGCGGGCGTTTCGTTTGGCCACGGCACGACCAACGCCTTCGACGAGGCCGCGTGGTTGGTGCTGTGGGCCTTGGGCTTGCCGCTGGACGCGCTCGAGGCCAAGGCCCAGCAGGAGCTGCCGGCCGATCAGCAGGCCAAGGCCGAGGCACTCGTTACGCAACGCATCGAGACCCGCCGCCCCGCCGCGTATCTGACGCATGAAGCCTGGCTGCAAAACGTCCCGTTCTACGTCGACGAGCGCACGATCGTGCCGCGCTCCTTCATCGCCGAGCTGCTTGCCGACGGCGAAGCCACCGGCACGCTGGACGCCTGGCTCAGCGACACGACGCATTCAGTGCTCGATCTGTGCACCGGCAACGGCAGCCTCGCTGTGATCGCCGCGTTGGCCTACCCTGACGTGACGGTCGACGCGGCGGATGTGTCCGACGATGCGCTCGCCGTGGCACGCATTAACGTCGACAAGCACAGGCTGGAAAAGCGCATCACGCTGTTGCGCTCGGATTTGCTCTGCGCTGTGCGCGGTCCCTACGACCTGATCCTGTGCAATCCGCCCTACGTGAACACCCAGAGCATGCAGGCACTGCCGGCCGAGTATCAGGCCGAGCCAGCACTGGCACTCGCGGGTGGCGACGACGGTATGAATCTGATCCGAACCATTCTGCGCCAGGCCCCCAAGCACATGACGGTCGACGCCGTGCTCGTGCTCGAGATTGGCAACGAGCGCGCGCACTTCGAGCATGCGTTTCGCCGGCTCGAAGTCGCGTGGCTCGAAACGAGTGCCGGCGACGACCAGGTCGTCCTGGTCACGCGCGAGGCCTTGGCCTCGTACCGTTGGAAATGAACTGAAGATCCCATGCTCGTCCTGAACAATGTCTCGCTGCGCCGTGGCGTCAAGCTCGTGCTCGACCAGGCCAGCGTCGTGCTGCAACCCGGCGAGAAAATCGGCCTGGTCGGCCGTAACGGTGCTGGCAAGTCCTCGCTGTTCTCGCTGCTGACCAAGCGCCTGCAATCCGACGCCGGCGACGTCAGCATGCCGCCGCGCTGGCGCATCGGCGAAGTCGCGCAGGACATGCCCGAGACCGACCAGGGTGCGACCGAGTTCGTGCTCGAAGGCGACTCGCGCCTGATGGAGGCGCAGGCCCAGCTCGCGCAGGCCGAGGCCGACGACGACGGTCACGCGATGGCCGAGGCTCACCACGCGATCAGCGATGCCGGCGGCTTCGAGGCGCGGCCGCGCGCGCAGGCGATGCTGATGGGCCTTGGCTTCAAGCTCGCCGAGCTCGACGCACCGGTCAACAGCTTCTCCGGTGGGTGGCGCATGCGCCTGCAACTCGCGCGCGCGCTGATGTGCCCGGCCGACCTGATGCTGCTCGACGAGCCGACGAATCACCTGGACCTGGACGCACTCGTCTGGCTCGAGGCCTGGCTCAAGCGCTTCGATGGAACGATGCTGGTGATCAGCCATGACCGGGAGTTCCTCGACGCGATCACCAACGTCACGCTGCACCTCGATGAGACCAAGCTGACACGCTACACCGGCAACTACACCGCCTTCGAGGAGATGCGCGCCGAACGCATGATGCAGGCGCAAGCCAATTTCGCGAAGCAGCAGGAGCGCATGGCGCACCTGCAGAAGTTCATCGACCGCTTCAAGGCCAAGGCGAGCAAGGCCAAGCAAGCGCAGAGCCGCGTGAAGGCGCTAGCACGCATGGAAAAGCTCGGCCCGGTGCTGACTAGCGCGGACTTTCAATTCGAGTTTCGCGAGCCACAGAGCCTGCCCAACCCGATGCTCGCGTTCTCAATGGTCGGTTGCGGCTACAAAGCCGACGATGGCAGCGAGACCCGCATCATCGACAGTATCAACCGCTCGGTGCTGGCCGGCCAGCGCATCGGCATCCTCGGCGCCAACGGCCAGGGCAAGTCGACGCTGGTGAAGACCATCGTCGGCGACCTGCCGCGGCTGAGCGGCGACATCACCGAAGGCAAAGGTCTGACCATCGGCTACTTCGCGCAGCAGGAGCTCGATGTGCTCTCGCTCGACGATGGTGCGCTGATGCACATGATCCGCCTCGCGCGCGACAAGGGCCCGAGCGGACGCGAACAGGAGCTGCGCGATTTCCTCGGCTCGTTCCGCTTCGTCGGGGACATGGTCGCACAGCCGGTCGGCACGCTCTCGGGCGGCGAGAAGGCGCGCCTCGTGCTCGCAATGCTGGTCTGGCAGCGCCCCAACCTGCTGCTGCTGGACGAGCCGACGAATCACCTCGACCTGACAACGCGCGAGGCGCTGAGCATGGCGCTGAATGAGTTCGAGGGAACCGTCATGCTGGTGAGCCACGACCGCGCGCTGCTGCGCGAAGTCTGCGACGAGTTCTGGCTCGTCACCGACGGTGCAGTGAAGCCCTTCGACGGCGATCTCGACGACTACCAGAAGTGGCTGCTAGAGCAATCGCGCGAGTCTGCCCGCGAGCAGTCGCGCGGCGACAAAGTCAAGCGCAAACGCGAGACTCTGGCGCCTGTCGCAGCGCCAGCGCGCGAGAGCGCCCCCGCCGCCCGCGGCAGCGACCGCAAGGCCGGCGCCGCTGCACGCCAGCTGCGCAGCGACGAGCTCAAGCCGCTGCGCAAGGAACTCGCCGGCGTCGACCAGCGCCTGGCCGCGCTCGGCAATGAGCGTGCCGCCTGCGAGGCCAGTATGACTGCCACGGGCCTGTCGC
>JANYBE010000658.1 GCA_025360945.1 Rhizobacter sp.
CGACTGGCTCGCCGGTGCGCGCGATGTGCCGGGTAGCTGGTGGCCCGAGTGGATCGCTTGGTTGAAGCCCAACGCGGGCGCGATGGTCGCGGCACCAGTGTCGGCGGGCAACCGCCGCCACGCCGTGATCGAGCCGGCGCCCGGCCGCTATGTCAAGGCCAAGGCACCGTAGCCGGGGCCCGCACCACCACAACCGATTCCCGTCAGTCCTCAGAGAAGCAAAGGAGCATTCCATGACCACCGATATCGTGATCGTCGCCGCAGCCCGTACCGCCGTCGGCAAGTTCGGCGGCACATTCGCCAAGACCTCGGCGCCTGAACTCGGGGCGTCCGTCGTCGCCGAATTGCTGAAACGCGCGAAGCTTTCGGGCGATCAGATCAATGAACTCATCTTCGGGCAGGTGTTGACGGCCGGCTCGGGCCAGAACCCGGCCCGTCAGACCGTCATCAAGAGCGGCTTGCCGCAAGGCGTGCCCGCGCTAACGATCAACGCGGTCTGCGGCTCGGGCCTGAAGGCCGTGTTGCTGGCGGCTCAGGCGATCCGCGACGGCGACTCCGAGATCGTGATCGCTGGTGGCCAGGAGAGCATGAGCATGTCACCACACGTGCTGCTGGGCTCGCGTGAAGGCATGCGCATGGGCGACTGGAAGTTGGTCGACTCGATGATCGTCGACGGCCTCTTCGACGTCTACAACAAGTACCACATGGGCATCACGGCCGAGAACGTCGCGAAGAAGTACGACATCACGCGCGAGAAGCAGGACGCGCTCGCGCTGGCTTCGCAGCAGAAGGCCGCGGCCGCACAGGAAGCCGGCAAATTCAAGGACGAGATCGTGCCGTTCAGCATCGCGCAGAAGAAGGGCGATCCGATCGTCTTTGCGAGCGACGAGTTCATCAACAAGAAGACCAACGCCGAGGTGCTCGCCGGGCTGCGCCCCGCGTTCGATAAGGCCGGCACCGTTACGGCCGGCAACGCCTCGGGCTTGAACGACGGCGCCGCCGGCGTCGTGCTGATGACGGCTCAGAAAGCCGCGCAACTCGGGTTGACGCCGCTGGCGCGTATCGCCAGCTACGCCACCGTCGCGCTCGACCCGAGCATCATGGGCATGGGCCCGGTGCCAGCGTCGCAAAAGGCACTGCAGCGCGCCGGCTGGAAGGCGCAAGACTTGGACCTGCTCGAGATCAACGAAGCCTTCGCCGCGCAGGCCTGCGCCGTCAACAACGAGATGGGCTGGGACACCAGCAAGGTCAACGTCAACGGCGGCGCAATCGCGATCGGTCACCCGATTGGTGCATCCGGCTGCCGCATCCTGGTGACGCTGCTGCACGAAATGCAGCGCCGCAACGCCAAGAAGGGCATCGCGTCGCTGTGCATCGGGGGTGGCATGGGCGTTGCACTGACCGTCGAGAGATAAAGCAGATTCATTCAGGGAGTATTGATGGCACAGACAACAAAAATCGCGTATGTCACCGGTGGGACGGGCGGCATCGGCACGACCATGTGCCAGCGGCTGCACAAGGACGGCTTCAAGGTCATCGCCGGCTGCGGCCCGAGCCGTGACCATGCAAAATGGCTGGGCGAGCAGACGGCCTTGGGCTACACCTTCTACGCCTCAGTCGGCAACGTCGGCGACTGGGACTCGACGGTTGCCGCATTCCAGAAAGTCAAGGCCGAGCACGGCTCCATCGACGTTCTAGTCAACAACGCTGGCATCACGCGCGACGGCATGTTCCGCAAGATGAGCCGTGCCGACTGGGATGCGGTGATCGAGACCAACCTGACGAGCCTGTTCAACGTCACCAAGCAGGTCATCGACGACATGGTGGAGCACAACTGGGGCCGCATCATCAACATCTCGTCGGTGAACGGCGAGAAGGGCCAGTTCGGCCAGACCAACTACTCGGCCGCGAAGGCCGGCATGCACGGCTTCACGATGGCGCTGGCGCAGGAGGTGGCGAACAAGGGTGTGACGGTCAACACTGTGAGCCCAGGCTACATCGCGACGGATATGGTCAAGGCTATCCGCCAGGACGTGCTCGACAAGATCATCGCCGGCATCCCGGTCAAGCGGCTGGGCACGCCGGACGACATCGCGTCGATGGTGTCATGGGTCGCGTCGGACGAGTCGGGCTTTGCGACAGGCGCCGACTTTTCAGTTAACGGCGGGCTGCACATGGGTTGATTCGCGCAGCGAATCACATCAGATTGCCGACGTCGTGCAGCGTCAGCAGTCTCAGCCCGCAAAGATTGCCGCGGCGATCCCGTGAACCAGCTTCATCGGGATCATCTTTGCGAGCCGATCGCCGACGAACACTACCGGCACCTGCCAGCATCATGCGCAGCGTGGTGCCGGCGACGACTGCCCATGCCGGTCCTGCAAGCGCGCGGCCAGCGCCACCGTGGGGATCTGGGCCTTGTCGCCCATCTCGGCGAGAAGGAACGCGATCACGGTCGCGCCGAACGCGCCAAAGCGTTGCTGGCCAGCGGCCTCTTCGATGGCAATCTTGTCGGGCACCAGCATCCAGCCGGCCATCGCGATGAACGAGATGCCGATGACCCAGCACAGCACGAGGGGCCCGAGCGCCGTGCACGATCCAGCCGCTGACCAACCCGCCGCTTTCGTGATTGAACGACGTCGCGACGAAGATGCCGAAGATGATGGGCACGGGTCGGCGCAACTTGACTGCGAGCAGCAACGCCAGCGGTTGCGTCTTGTCGCCCATTTCGCGGAGCAGCAACGACGCCGGCGCAGATCAGGAACGCTTCCAGCTCAAGCCGCGAGCGCATCCAGCAGTTCGGTCTCGATCTGCAATTGCACCTTGTTCTGCTGCAGCGCCGGCCCGTCGATCAGGAAGGTGTCTTCGACGCGCTCGCCGAGCGTCGTGATCTTCGCCAGCTGCAGGTTGATTCCGTGGCGCGCGAGCACGCGCGCGATCGAGAACAACAGGCCCGAACGGTCGCTCGCCGACACGCCGAGCAGCCAGCGCTGCGCGCGCTCGTCCGGCCGCAGCGTGACGCGCGGCGTGATTGGGAAGGACTTGACGCGCCGCGAGATCCGGCCCCGACCCGGTGCTGGCAACGGACCCCTGGCGCCCAGTGCGAGCGCGAGTTGCGTCTCCACATACGAAATCAGGTCGCGGTAGTTCAGGCCGGGCGAGTGCTGATCGAGTTCGGGGCTGTTGACCTGGAAGGTGTCGAGCGCGTAACCGCTGCGCGTCGTGTGCACCTTCGCATCCAGAATGTTGAAGCCGGCACCGTCGAAGTAGCCGCAGATGCGCGCGAACAGGTCGGGCTGGTCGGGGGCGTAGACCAGTACCTGCAGGCCCTCACCGAGCGGTGAAAGGCGTCCCTGCACGATCGGCCGGGTGGTACCCACATGCGTGTGCAGCGAGCGTGTGTGCCAGGCGATGTCGCCGGCATCGTGGCGCGCAAAGTAGCTGAGCTCGAGCGTCGCCCATAGCGGCTTCTCGATGCCCAGCGGCAGCGACCCGAGGTTGAGCATCTGGCGCGCCTCGAGCTTGCGTGCCTCGACCTCGGCGTCCATGTTGGGCCGCGCCCCGCCGAGCGCGCGCAGCGTAAGGCGATACAGGTCTTCGAGCAGTTTGCCCTTCCAGGCATTCCAAACCTTGGGGCTGGTGCCGCGAATGTCGGCCACCGTCAGCAGGTACAGCGCGGTCAGCCGGCGCTCGGTGTCAACCAGTTCGGCAAAGGCCTCGATCACGTCCGGGTCGGAGAGGTCTTCCTTCTGCGCGATGCGCGACATCGTGAGGTGCGCTTCGACGAGGAACACGATAAGTTCGGAGTCTTCAGCCGGCACCTCGTGGTCGCGGCAGAAGCGCTTCGCTTCGTGACCGCCGAGCTCGGAGTGGTCGCCGCCGCGGCCTTTCGCGACATCGTGGAACAGCGCGGCGATGTAGAGCACCCACGGCCGGTCGAAGGTGGAAGCGAGCTGTGAACAGAACGCATACTCGTGCGCATGCTCGGGAATGAAGAAGCGCCGCACGTTGCGCAACACCATGATGATGTGCTGGTCGACCGTGTACACATGGAACAGGTCGTGCTGCATCTGCCCGACGATGCGGCGAAACACCCACAAATAGCGACCCAGCACGCTGGTCTGGTTCATCAGCCGGAACGCGTGGGTCTGGCCCTCGGGCTCCTTTAGGATCGCCATGAAGGTCGCACGGTTCACCGGGTCATGGCGGAACGACGAGTCCATCAAGTCGCGCGCGTTGTAGAGCGCGCGCAGCGTGCGAGCCGACAGGCCTTTCGGGCCGACCGTCTGCTGGTAGACGAGGAAGGTCTCGAGGATCGCGTGCGGGTCGCGCTGATAAAGATCGTCGCTGGCGACCTCGAGCATGCCGCCGCGTTCGAGGAACTTGGCATTGATCGGGCGCATTGGCGCGTCCTGCGAACCGTCGATGCGCTCCTGGATGTTGAGCATCAGGATCTGGTTCAGCTGCGTCACCGCCTTGGCCGCCCAGTAGTAGCGCCGCATCAGCTTCTCGGACGCACGCTCGGCCTTGCTCGCGGCATAGCCGAAGCTCTCGGCCACGGCGGTCTGCAAGTCGAACACAAGCCGGTCCTCGCGCCGGCCGGCAATCACGTGCAGGCGCGCGCGGATCAGCTTGAGCAGGCCTTCATTGCGATTGAGCTGCTTGACCTCGAACGGCGTGATCAGCCCTTTGGCCGCGAGCGTGGCCCAGGTCTTTCCCAGGCCCGCGGCGCGCGCGATCCAGATCACGACCTGCAGGTCGCGCAGGCCGCCGGGGCTTTCCTTGCAGTTGGGCTCGAGCGAGTAGGGCGTGTCCTCGAACTTGCGGTGGCGCTGCTCCAACTCCAGCGTCTTCGCGCGCAAAAAGGCCTTCGCGTCCATCGTCTGGGTGTTGGCGACGCGAAAGGTCGAGAACACGCGCCGGGAGCCGCACAGGTAGCGCGACTCGAGCAGCGCGGTCTGCACCGTCACGTCGCTCTTGGCGATTGCGACGCATTCGCCGACGGTGCGCACGCTGGAGCCAATCTCGAGGCCGATGTCCCAGCACGCGGTGATGAAGCCTTCGATAGTGGTCTTCAGCGTCGCGCTGGCCACGACCATCGTCGGTGGCAGCAACAGCAGTACGTCGACATCGGAGTGTGGGAACAGCTCGCCGCGACCGTAGCCGCCGACCGCCAGTAGGGCCGTGCCTTGCGGCATCGCGCAGTGTTCCCAGAGCGCGATCAGCGTCTGGTCGACATGCTTGCAAAGCGCTCGCAACAGCCGCGTCGCCGCAGGCGCGGTCGCACGCGATTGCTCGAAGTGGTCGAGCAGCGCCGCCTTGCCATCGCGAAAGCGCGTGCGCAATTCGCCTAGGCCGACGGCGGCGTTCGGTGACGCTGCCGGCGTCGGCGCTCCGTCCAGCACGGCGCCCACTTTGGTCGGCGCGTCAGGCCGGCGAGGTCACGAACGCCGGCGGCGACGGGCTACCGGCCGACAGAGTCATCACCTCGTAGCCCGTTTCGGTGACGAGCACAGTGTGCTCCCACTGCGCCGACAGCGATCGATCCTTGGTGACGATGGTCCAGCCGTCGCCCATCTCGCGGATCTCACGGCGGCCGGCGTTAATCATCGGCTCGATCGTGAACATCATTCCCGGCACCAGCTCCTCGAGCGTGCCCGGGCGGCCGTAGTGAAGCACCTGCGGCTCCTCGTGGAACTTCTGGCCGATGCCGTGGCCGCAGAACTCTCGCACCACCGAGAAACCGTTGTTCTCGGCGAACGTCTGGATCGTGTGGCCGATGTCACCCAGGCGGACCCCGGGCTTGACCTTGGCGATGCCCTTCCACATCGCGTCGTAGGTCATCTGGCACAGGCGCTTCGCGGCGATCGAACCTTCGCCTACGATGAACATGCGGCTGGTGTCGCCATGCCAGCCGTTCTTGATGACCGTGACGTCGATGTTGACAATGTCGCCGTTCTTCAGTGGCCGATCGTTCGGGATGCCGTGGCAGACCTGATGATTGATCGACGTGCAGATCGACTTCGGGTACGGCGTGTAGCCCGGCGGCGCGTAGTTCAGCGGCGCGGGGATGGCCTGTTGCACGTTGACGATGTGATCGTGCGCGATGCGGTCGAGCTCGTCGGTGCACACACCGGGCTTCACGTGTTTCGTCAGCAGGTCCAGCACTTCTGAGGCGAGGCGGCCTGCGACGCGCATCGCGTCGACGTCGGCGGCAGTCTTGATCGTGATCGTCATGGGGGGGAATTATCTCATTCGCCACGTAAAATCTCGGGTTACTACCCGGGGCGACCCTCAGCGCGTTCCGGCCTTGTCGTCCCATCCGCCCGAGCCCGCCGCGTGACCTCCACCTCTCAGCACCTGACTCACTTCGAGGGCGGCAACGCACTGTCCACCTTCCGCGCGCAAGCGCTCATGCTGCGTTTGCAGGCCGTCGAGGCCCGGATCAGCGGGCTTGCCGCGCGTCATGTCCACTGGGTATGCAGCGATGCGCCGCTGGCCCGCGAGGACCACGACAAGCTCGCTGGCCTGCTGCGCTACGGGAATCCCTACCCCGGGCCGACCGAAGGCACTTTGATCGTTGTGGCGCCGCGGCTTGGCACGGTCTCGCCGTGGGCGTCGAAGGCGACCGACATCGCACACAATTGCGGCGCTGCGATCCGTCGCGTCGAGCGCGTAACCGAATTCCGCATCACGTTCAAGAGCGGGCTGCTCGGCGGCGCCAGGCCGCTCACGGCCGACAGGCTACGGGCCTGCGCCGAGCTGCTGCACGACCGCATGACCGAGAGCGTGCTGGGTTCGCGCGAAGACGCGGTACACCTGTTCGATGCACAGGCGGCCGAGGCCATGCAGCATGTTGACGTGCTGGGGCAAGGGCGAACCGCGCTGGTGCAGGCCAACACCGAGTTCGGCCTGGCGCTGTCCGACGACGAGATCGACTACCTCGTCGACGCCTTCACCGACCTGCGCCGCAACCCAACCGACGTTGAGCTGATGATGTTCGCGCAGGCCAACAGCGAGCATTGCCGCCACAAGATCTTCAATGCGCAGTTCGTGATCGACGGCGTGGCTCAGGAACGCTCGATGTTCCAGATGATCCGCCACACCGAAGCGCAGTCGCCGCAGCACACAATCGTCGCGTACAGCGACAACGCCTCGGTGATGGAAGGCGGCACGATCGAGCGCTGGCTGCCCCAGGGTTACACGAACGCGCCGCTGTACTCGGCGCGCATCGAGCCGGTGCACGTGCTGATGAAGGTCGAGACGCACAACCACCCGACCGCGATCTCGCCGTTCCCCGGTGCCTCGACCGGTGCCGGCGGCGAGATCCGTGACGAGGGCGCGACCGGCCGTGGCTCCAAGCCCAAGGCCGGTATCACCGGCTTCAGCGTGTCGAACCTGAACTTGCCCGGCACCAGCGAGCCGTGGGAGCAGTCGCCCTACGGCAAGCCCGAGCACATCGCCAGCGCGTTGCAGATCATGATCGACGGGCCGCTCGGCGGCGCCGCGTTCAACAACGAGTTCGGCCGGCCCAACCTTGGCGGCTACTTCCGCGTCTACGAGCAGACCGTGGGCGTTGGGGCAAACGCGCAGCGCCGCGGTTATCACAAGCCCATCATGATCGCCGGTGGGCTGGGCTCGATCTCGGCCTCGCAGACGCACAAGATTTCGTTCCTGCCCGGCACGCTGCTGATCCAGCTCGGTGGCCCCGGTATGCGCATCGGCATGGGCGGCGGCGCCGCGAGCTCGATGGCGGCAGGCGCGAATGCGGCGGCACTGGATTTCGATTCGGTGCAGCGCGGCAACCCCGAGATCGAACGCCGCGCGCAGGAGGTCATCAACCACTGCTGGGCCCTGGGCGACAGCAACCCGATACTTGCGATCCACGACGTCGGCGCCGGCGGCATCTCGAATGCGTTCCCAGAACTGGTGGACGGTGCCGGCATGGGCGCACGCTTCAACATGCGCGCCGTGCCGCTCGAAGAGACCGGCCTCGCCCCGAAAGAGATCTGGTGCAACGAGAGCCAGGAGCGCTATGTGATGGCCGTGTCGCCCGAGGCGCTGCCGATGCTTCGCGCGATGTGCGAGCGCGAGCGCTGCCCGTTCGCGGTCGTCGGCGTCACGACGGCCGAGAAGGAACTGATACTCGAGGACGGCCTCGACGGCGAGCGTGCGATCGCTATGCCGATGGACGTGCTGCTCGGCAAGCCGCCCAAGATGCTGCGTGATGTGAAGCGCGTCGAGCGCGCGTCGCCCGAGCTCGACCTGAACGACGTGACGCTGGCCAAGGTCGCATTCGACGTGCTGCGCCACCCGACCGTGGCGAGCAAGCGTTTCCTGATCACGATCGGGGACCGCACGGTGGGCGGACTGAACAGCCGCGACCAGATGGTCGGCCCGTGGCAGGTGCCAGTGGCCGATTGCGCCGTCACGCTGGCCGACTTCAGCGGCTTCCAGGGCGAGGCGATGAGCATAGGCGAGCGCACGCCGTTGGCCGCGCTCGACGCGCCGGCGTCGGGGCGCATGGCGGTCGGCGAGGCGATCACGAATCTGCTCGCGGCGCCATTCGAACTCGAGCGCGTCAAGCTCAGCTGCAACTGGATGGCAGCCTGCGGCGAGCCCGGCGAAGACGCGGCGCTGTACGAGACTGTGCGCGCGGTCGCCATGGAGCTGTGCCCGGCGCTTGGTATCAGCGTGCCGGTCGGCAAGGACAGCCTGTCAATGCGCACGCGCTGGAACGACGGCGGCCAAACCAAGCAAGTCACCGCGCCGGTCAGCCTGATCGTCACGGCGTTTGCGACGCTTGCCGATGTGCGCACCACGCTCACGCCGCAGTTGCAGGCGGGCGACACGACGCTGATCCTGATCGACCTCGGTCGCGGCCGCAATCGCATGGCCGGTTCGATGCTCGCGCAGGTGCTAGATCAGTTTGGCAGCACTGTGCCCGACCTCGACGACCCGGCGCGGCTCAAGGCGCTGGTGGCCGCGATCAACACGCTACGCGGCCAGGGCCGGCTGCTGGCGTACCACGACCGCAGCGACGGCGGCCTGTGGGCGACGGTCTGCGAGATGGCTTTCGCCGGCAACAAAGGCGTGAGCCTGAACGTCGACATGCTGGTCACCGAGGGTGACGGCATCAGCGACAGCCGTGCCGACTACGGCGACTCGAAGAACTGGGCCACGCAGGTCGGTGCTCGTCGCTCCGAGTTGACGCTGCGTGCGCTATTCAGCGAAGAGCTGGGTGCCGTGATCCAGGTGCCATCTATTGTTCGCAACGAAGTGATGCAGACTTTGCGCGAATTCGGCTTGAGCCAACATAGCCACTTCATCGGCAAGCCCAACGATCGCGGCGTGATGGAAGTCTGGCGCGATGCGAAGAGCGTGTTCAGCGCGCCTTTGCGCGATCTGCACCAGGCCTGGGACGATGTGAGCTGGCGCATTTGCAGGTTGCGCGACAACCCGGCCTGCGCCGATGCCGAGCACGAGGCCGCGGGCCGCAGCGACGATCCGGGCCTGCACCTGGCGCTTAGCTTTGACGCGAAGGAGAACATCGCCGCGCCGTTCATCAATCGCGCACGCCCCAAGCTCGCGGTCCTGCGCGAGCAGGGCGTCAACAGCCATCTCGAGATGAGCTATGCGATGCACCTTGCAGGCTTCGAGACCTACGACGTGCACATGAGCGACCTGCAGGCGGGCCGGGCGCGTCTGGATCAGTTTCAGGGCTTCGTCGCCTGCGGTGGCTTCAGCTACGGCGACACGCTCGGCGCCGGCGAAGGCTGGGCGCGTTCCGTGTTGTTTAACCCCGTGCTCGCAGATCAGTTTGCGGCCTTTTTCAATCGCAGCGATGTCTTCGCGCTCGGCGTGTGCAACGGCTGCCAGATGATGGCCGCGCTCGCGCCCATCATCCCTGGCGCGCAGGCGTGGCCCACGTTCACGCGCAACCAGAGCGAGCAATACGAGGCACGGTTGACGCTCGTCGAGGTGCTGAAGAGCCCGTCGATCTTCTTCGCCGGCATGACCGGTAGCAGGCTGCCGGTCGCGGTGGCGCACGGCGAAGGCTTTGCCGACTTCTCGCAGCGCGGCGACGCCATGACCGTGAAGCGCGCGATGCGCTTTGTCGACAATACCGGCGCGTCGACCGAAGCCTATCCGTTCAACCCGAATGGCAGCCCCGACGGCCTGACGGCCGTGACCACCGCCGACGGCCGCTTCACGGCGCTGATGCCGCATGCCGAACGCGTGTTTCGCAACGTACAGATGAGCTGGACCGATGGCGACCGCAGCTCGGCAAGCCCGTGGATGCGCATGTTCGGCAACGCGCGTGTCTGGTTGGGCTGATCGGGAGATTTATTTTCGAATTCTTTGAACTGTTTTCGCACGCCGGGCAATCAACGCTCCAACGGGAGTAGTGGATGCTTCACAGTCGAGACGACAGTCCCGCACAGCAGCCAATGCCGGGCGGGCAGGGCGAGTCGGCGGAAAGACGCCTGATCGGCCGCATCGCGGCGAGCGACATGCGGGCGTTCGAGCAGTTTTATCGCGCCTATCACGCGCGGCTGACGCGATTTCTTGATCGCATGACGCGCCGGCGTGGCCTGGTCGAAGAGGTGCTGAACGACACGATGCTGGTGGTCTGGAACCGCTCCGACCGCTTCGACGGCAGCAGCAAGGTCTCGACCTGGGTCTTTGCGATCGCGTACCGGAAGGCCCTGAAGGCCTTGCAGCGGCAGGACGAGGCGGTTGAGGACGAGACGCTGGCCGAGCGCCCCGAGCTCGGCGCCGGCCCGGAGCAGCAGGCGCAGGCCGGGCAGGTGAGGGCGCAATTGGTGCGCGCGCTCGACGCGCTGTCGATTGACCACCGCGCGGTCGTCGAGTTAGCGTATTTTCATGGCATGGGCTACCGCGAGATCGCCCAGATCGTCGACTGCCCGGTAGACACGGTGAAGACGCGCATGTTTCACGCCCGGCGCCGCTTGCGCGCGCTGCTCGCCGGGGACGCGGAGGATTGGCTGTGAACGGACGAATCTTGCGATTGGGTGGTGACGAACACGACATCGTTCAGTTGCTGTTACCGTGGGTTGATGGTGGTCACCTGGACGCGGCCGAGGCGGCGCGCGTCGCCACGCACTTGAGCAGCTGCGCGCGTTGCCAGGCCGACATCGCCTGGCAACGCAGGCTGAGAGAG
>JANYBE010000343.1 GCA_025360945.1 Rhizobacter sp.
CTCACCACCGTGCTGGCACCGGCCGTGGCGTTGTCCCATATCGCGTTGCCCGACGCGGCGACCTTGGAGGCGATGCGCGGCGTTCACGGCGTTGCGCAGACCGGCGCACCGGCCGGGCCGTGGATTCACCTGCTCGCGCTGACGCTGCTTATCGTCGTCGTGCTGCCGCGCAGCGCGCTCGCGCTGTTCGCCGCGGCCCGCGTGCGCTTGCTCGCGCGGCGCGTGGCGCTGTCGATGGACAGCCCGTATTTCCAGAATCTGGCGCGCACGCGCCAGGGCGAAGTGGCGCAGGTGTTCGTTGCGCCGTATGCGAGTGCGCCTGGCGCGCGCACCGGGGTCGCGTTGCGCGCGCTGATGGCCAAGGTGCTTGGTGACACGGTGCAGATCGAAATTGCGGCCACGCTCGCTTTCGGCGCCGAGGATGATGCGAGTGCGCTCGCGCTGCCGCCGGCCGGCACGACGCTGGCGGTCGCGCTGTTCGATATGGTGGCCACGCCCGAGGTCGAGAACCAGGGCCGCTTCGCGCGCCAACTCGCGGCTCACGCACCGACCATCATGCTGATCGACGAGGCCGCGTTCGCGCAGCGTTTCAAAGCCGACCCGACGCGCTTCGCGCAGCGTCGCGATGCATGGCGCGTGCTCGCGGTGGCGCTGGGCACCACGCCTGTGTTCGTCAACAGCGACGCGATGGATGAGGCTAGCGCGCGTGGCGTGACGCTGGCGATGCGCAGCCCGGTGAGCGCCGCATCGTGAAGACGATCTCGATCAGCCTGGTTTCGCACACCAAGGTGCGTACTACTAATATGCACTTTACTCCGAGGTTCTAGCGGCGTTCATTTTTCACGGGGTGGTACGGTGGAAGTCGACCTCGACGTGGTGGTTAATGTGCGCCCGACTGTTGCCTCCCAGTCCAGGCCGGCTGCACCAGCCAGGCCGAGGTACTTGGTGACGACGCCCTTGGAGATTGACAGGGTGCGGGCGATCGCCTCGTGGGAGAGCCCGCCGCTGTACTTGAGTCGAAGTATGTCCTTGATCATGCATATGTCCATTCGTTGCTGCGGCATCGGCTCTCCGGCCAAAAGGCCGCAAGACTATGCCCCAGCGGTGGTTTCGCAACGCCAGCACCGATCCCTTGACAGGTCGGAAACCCCAACTACGCGGGGTTCAAAACTCCGTCGGTCACTTTACCGAAATGACCGGTCACGTTCCCGAATTCGGCGGTCACGATGCCGAAACGGTCGGTTACGATGCTCCGAAATACGCATGCCGGCGCCCATTGGGATGCTGTTCTACCGCCTTCTGCAGCAAGCTGTGGTCACCGAACCAGTGACCTACGACAGCGTCGTCAGGCCCTTGCGCAAGGCAACGCAGCAGGCGTAGTATTACTGGATGGATATCCAGTGTTTGTGGCTCTGCTGGAGCTAAGTGGATACCCCCTATATTCATCCAGTTAATCTCAGGCCTTCATTTTGGAAACTCAACGCAAGCTCGCGATCCTCGCCGATGCAGCCAAGTACGATGCCTCGTGCGCGTCGAGCGGCACCACAAAGCGCGATTCGCTCGGCGGGCGCGGCATCGGCTCGACCGAGGGCGCGGGCATCTGCCACAGCTACGCGCCCGATGGCCGCTGCATCTCGTTGCTGAAGGTCTTGCTCACCAACTACTGCCTGTACGACTGCCTGTATTGCATTAACCGCGTGACGAGCAACGTCCAACGCGCGCGCTTTACGGTTGATGAGGTGGTGCAGCTCACGCTGGACTTCTATCGACGTAACTGCATCGAGGGCCTGTTCCTGAGCAGCGGCATCATCCGCAGCGCGGACCACACGATGGAGCAAGTCGTCGAAGTTGCACGCGTGCTTCGCGAGGATCATGACTTTCGCGGCTATATCCATCTAAAGACGATCCCCGAGGCCAGCCCCGAGCTGCTCGCGCGCGCAGGCCGCTACGCCGATAGGCTCAGCATCAACATCGAGCTGCCGACCAATGAAGGATTGCTCGCGCTCGCGCCCGAGAAAGACGGGCAGGCGATCCGTCGATCAATGGCGCGCCTGCGTATCCACATCGACGACGCGAAGGCCGCCGCAAGGCCGACGCCTGTCTCTTCGCAGCCGGGCGTCACGCCACGTCGCGCCAAGCCCGCGCGATTCGCGCCCGCGGGGCAAAGCACGCAGATGATCGTCGGTGCCGATTCCGCAGACGACCGCAGCATTCTTTTGGCGAGTGCCACCCTGTACGGGTCGTACGGTCTGAAGCGCGTCTACTACTCGGCGTTCAGCCCGATACCCGACGCATCGCGCGCGCTGCCGATGGCGCCGGCGCCGCTAGTGCGCGAGCATCGGCTCTATCAGGCCGATTGGCTGATGCGCTTCTACGGCTTCGCACATGACGAGATTGTTGGCGAGACCAGCGGCATGCTCGCGCTCGACATCGATCCCAAGCTCGCTTGGGCGCTTGCGCATCGCGAGCGTTTCCCGGTCGATCTAAATCGCGCACCGAAGGAGCTGCTGCTGCGCGTGCCGGGGCTAGGGACCACGTCGGTCAAGCGGCTGCTGCAGGCGCGGCGCGTTCGCACGTTGCGCATCGATGATCTGGCGCGACTCAAGGTCGCGTTGAAGAATGTGCTGCCCTTCATCACGGTGCCGGGGCACGGTGCGCGGAGCACGTATCTGGACGCGGCCGATCTTGCCGCGCGGCTGCGGCCGGCGCCGCGTCAGCAATCTCTGTTCGATGCTTGAGTCGAAGGTTGAGCTCGATGATTTAGTTCGATGAACTGAGTCCGACGGTGGAGACCGACGCCAAGCGCGTTGGCGTTGAGTCGATGAATGAGTCCGATGCCTAAGGTCGAAGTGAAGCGCGAGGTCTGGCTTGGCGATGAAGCCGATCTCGACGGCTTTCGCCGGCATGCTCGCGAGTGTTTAAAGGATGGCATCGAACCATCGCAAGTGGAGTGGCGAGTTGCGACTCGCGCCGAAGCAGAGCTCTTCGGCAACATGCCCAACAGCGATGAGCCAACGGCCGCACATGAGAGCACCACACTCGTCAAGGTGCCGGCGTTTTTCGTTCCGCTGTCAGAGCATGCTGCTCTGCATGCGGATCCGGGCAGATTCGGCTTGCTGTACCGCCTGCTCTGGCGCCTGGCTGATGACAACGCACTGCGCCACAACCCGCTCGATGCCGATCGCCAGCAAGCCGAACATATGGCGCGATCGGTGCGTCGCGACATGCACAAGATGACGGCCTTCGTGCGCTTTCGCCCGCTCGCTGGCGCCTATGGCGAAGCCGAACGAGAAGGCATCCAGCACGTCGCATGGTTCGAGCCCGAGCATCACATCGTCGAAGCCACCGCACCGTTCTTCGCGCGCCGATTTGCGCAGATGCACTGGGCGATCCTCACACCCGAGCGCAGCGTGCATTGGGACGGCGAAGGACTCACCTTCGGCCCCGGCGCAAATCGCGGGGACGCGCCGCCGGCCGATGCGGCGGAGCAGCTATGGCTGACCTACTACGCAAGCATCTTCAACCCCGCGCGGCTGAAGCTTGCGATGATGCAAAAGGAAATGCCGCGCCGGTATTGGAAAAATCTGCCCGAAGCTGCATTGATCCGGCCGCTGACGGCCGGGGCCGCGCAGCGCGAACACACGATGATCGAACAAAGCGCGGCCGAATCGTTGCGGCGGCGCCCTGCTGCGTCCAAGGCGCTTGCGGTAGTCCGTCGACCCATCGTCGTACATGCGCCCGGCTCGCTTGCCGAACTGCGCAGCATGACCGAGCGTTGCCGCGAATGCCCGATTGGCGCGCATGCGACGCAAGTGGTCAACGGCGAAGGCAATGAAAGTGCGCCGTTGATGCTCGTTGGTGAACAACCCGGCGATCGCGAAGACTTGCGTGGCCGCCCATTCGTCGGTCCCGCCGGTCAATTGCTGAATCGCGCGCTGGAGCAACTCGGCTGGCCGCGCGATCGGCTATACCTGACCAACGCCGTCAAGCATTTCAAGTTCGAACTGCGCGGAAAGCGACGCATTCACAAGACCCCGGCGCAGCAAGAAGCCGCGGCTTGCCTGCATTGGCTGGAGCGCGAGATCGCGCTCGTGAAACCCGACGCCGCGATTGCCCTCGGCGCGACTGCGGCGCGCGCACTGCTGGGGCGCGCAGTGCCGGTGGTGAAAGAGCGCGGTCAATGGTTTACACGCGAGGACGGCCTGCGCGTGTTGATCACGCTGCACCCATCGGCATTGCTTCGCATGGGGGCGGCCGAACACGAATCGGCGTTCAGGCAATGGCTCGCAGACCTCGCGGTTGCGGCACGCGACGCGTTACGCTGACACGAGTTTTGCAAGGCCGGACACTCATCGCAAGCGCCCGCATCGCCGCTCTGGACCTCTTGATCACGCTACTGACCGAGCGCGCTGACCAGCGAATTGACGTCATTGCTGTCGTACTTGAACGCCAAGGCGCGTTGATGGCCGTGTCCGCCGGCGAGGGCGTGGTGCCAGCATCCGAGTTGCCAACTGTGCGGGCCAAGCTCCAGCGCGTGCTGGGCAAGAAGACAGTGGAGAACGAGATCCTCAAAGAATCGGTGGAGTACGCCGCCGAAAAGAAGTGGATTGCGCGCTCGCCCTTGTTGCCGGGGGACAGCCAATGAAGGCCGTCTGCCAAGACGCTTGAGCTGGCGCGCTATGTCGAGGACAATCCTGCGCGTTTTCGTGGCATTTCCGAGGACTTACGGCTCGGCCTTCGCGAATAGATGAATACGCATGCGACAGCAGTCGGCCACTTGCAGGCGTTCACGGCAGTCCGCTATCTGGCGTCCAACTACGCATTGCTGCGCAACGTAGCGCCGTGGTCCTAAACGCTATCTCCGCCTGTCGCGCCTGCGATGGTCGACTTGCTCGGCGGCCAAATCGATGTGATCTTCGCCCTCCTCCCCGAGTGCCTGCCACAAGTGAAGTCCGGCAAGCTCCGAGCTCTCGCAGTCACCGGCGCTTCACGTCATCCACTGTTGCCTGATATGCCGACAGCGTCGGAGGCAGAGATCAAAGATCTCGAGTTCATAAGCTGGAACGGCTTGATGGTTTCCTCGGGCACCCCGAGAGAGATCGTCGCGAAAGCCAATGCGCAAGTGACCAAGATCACCAATTCAACTGCGATGAAAGCTCGAATCATCGAGCTCGGCTTTCAGCCGGCCGCCATGGGCGTAAGCGACAGCGAGAACTTCGTCAGAGCCGATATCGAGCCGCTTGCGAAAGTCATCCGAGAAGCCAGCATCAAGGCGGACTGACGCACCGTCCAAAGGCGTCCTACAGACGACATCACAGGTGGCCATCGGCACCGGCAGGGTCCGCACCCAGGTTGCCCCGGAGTGCTTGCACGCTCGAGCAATGATCCATATGCCCGCCGGGTTCGGGTGACCCACAAGGCCTCTGGGGGCTTCCTCCGTTGTTCGGAGCGATGCAGAGGCTCGCCTCCTATTGGCGATCAAGGAGGCGATACCGAAAGCCTTTGGTGTCGGCTGTGGCGACGGAATCGCGTTCACGACGTAGAGATAGAAGCGCAGAAACGCACGCTAGCAGCGCAGCGCCGCGCCATCGATCGTTCTCGACCAGGAATTGGCGATTGCGGCGGCGCGATGGCAGGTATGGTCTTGACTGGTGAGCGCCAGTCATACCGCCATACCAGCACAATCGTCTTGAACAGAGCAATCGCGCTGTTGTAGCAGCGGGACTTTTCTCGCCCCGCACCGTCACAACGCGCCGGGGTGCCCGGTCGCTATGTTCGCTTCGCGTCCAGCACGTTTTGCAACCCGGCCTGATGAACGGCTTTGCTTAACGGGTGGAGGCTTGCGAGGGCGGCGGCCTGCGCGTCTCCTCAATGGGCTCTTTGCTGGCGAAGCCCATCAGATCGTCGAGCAGTGACGGCGTTGGGTCGCTCAATTGTCGTCCTGGAAGTCCGAACTGTTATCGGCGACGCTGAAGATTCGCGAGAGGAACCGATGGTTGTCTTCGTCGAAGCCCAGCTTGCGCGCGGCGATCGCCGGGAATCAAGCCATCGTCGACGGCGTTGAGGAAGACGCCGAGCTGTTCCTTGTCCACGTTTTTACCGCGCCATGCGCTGACGCCAAGATCTTCGAACGTCGTCTTTTCAAGGGTCAGCCCGTGCTTGCGGCAGTACTCTTGCGCACGCGCGAACTGACGACGCTGGCTGTCGCCCATTTCTTGGGCTTTGCTGGAGAACCGGACTTTGGAAAAGACCTTGGACGTAATGAAAATTAACCTCTCATTAGTTTCACACACTAACGCCGGCAAGACCACGCTCGCGCGCACGCTGCTGGGCCACGACGTGGGCACGGTGCGCGATGCGCCGCACGTGACCGAATTCGCCGACGTGTTCACGCTGGTCGAGACGACTCAGGGTGACTGTCTGCAACTCTGGGACACGCCTGGCTTCGGCGACAGCGTGCGCCTGGCGAAACGCCTGCGCGACAGGGCCAACCCGCTCGGCTGGTTCATGGGCACAGTCTGGGACCGCTGGCGCGACCGTCCGTTCTGGGCCAGCCAGCAGGCGCTGCGCAATGTGCGCGACGAAGCCGACGTGATGCTCTACCTCGTCAACGCGTCCGAAGAGCCGCAGGGGACAGGCTATGTGCAGCCCGAGATGGAGATCCTCGGTTGGGTCGACAAGCCGGTGATCGTGCTGCTGAACCAGCTCGGCGCGCCGCGCGAGTCGGCGCTCGAAGAGGCCGAGCTGACGCGCTGGCGTACGCACTTGAAGGCGTTCGCGCCGGTGCGCGCCGTGCTGCCGCTGGACGCGTTCGCGCGCTGCTGGATCCAGGAGTTGACGCTGCTGCGCGCGGTCGAATCGGTGCTGCCCGCCGGTGGGCAGCGCGAGCGCATGGGCCGGCTGCGCGTTGCCTGGCGAGTGCAACGCGAACAGACCTTCGCTGCGGCGATGCACTCGCTGGCCGACAGCCTCGCGCGCATCGCGAGCACGAAAGAACTGCTGACTGATGCGCGCGGCTTCAAGGCGCGGCTGCGCAGCGTCGGCGCCGCCGTGGCGCAAGGCATGGGCATGGGCCAGCTCGACGAGTCGCCTGCCGCGCTTGCGCAGAGGGCACTCGCGCAACGCCTCGACGAGGAGGTGCGCGTGAATACACTGGCGCTAATCCGGCTGCACGGGCTGAGCGGCGATTCGCAGGGCGAGATCCTGACGCGGCTAGCGACGCACTACGAGCTGCGTCTGCGCATGGACGAAGGCAAGGCCGCGATGTGGGGCGGCATGGTGAGCGGCGCGCTCGTCGGGTTGAAGGCCGATGTGCTCAGCGGCGGGTTGACGCTGGGCGGCGGGCTGCTCGCCGGCGGCCTGATCGGTGCGCTCGGCGCTGCAGGCCTGGCGCGGTGCGTGAACCTGGTGCGCGGCACCGACCGTTCGTGGATCGCGTGGAACGCCGAGGCACTGGATCAGATGGTCGAGGCGGCACTGCTGCGCTATCTGGCGGTCGCCCATTTCGGCCGCGGGCGCGGCGATTGGGTACAAGGTGAATCGCCGCCGCACTGGAAAGAGGTGATCGCACGGGCACTCGCGCCACTGCGCGAAGCTTTGGCTGTCGCGTGGGCGAGCCGCGGCGATGGTGACGAAGGCGAGCCGCTCGCGCTGGCGTTGCAACCGCTGCTGGACCGAGCCGCGCGGGCAGCGCTCGAACAGCTTTACCCTGGCACGTTGCGGCCTGCGTAAACACCAGTTCGACGACGCGCGAGCTTGCAGTAATCTGGGTCCATGACTTCTGCACCGATCGCCTTCTACTTCGATTTCTCGTCGCCGTATTCGTACATCGCGTCCGAATGGATCGAGGCGCTTGCCGCGCGTCATGGCCGCACCGTGCAATGGCACGCGATGCTGCTCGGCGCCACGTTTCAGGTGACCGAGATCCGCAGCCCGGTCTCGTATCCGCTCAAGCGCGAGTACTCGTTGCGCGACTTCGAACGCTCGGCGCGCTTTGCCGGCGTGCCGCTAAAGATGCCCGAGAAGTTTCCGATCGCGACCCAGAACGCGGCGCGCATTTTCTGGTGGCTGCACGACAGCGTGCACTCGGCCCGTGCGGTGGACTGGGCGCGTCACGGCCTGCGGGCGCTGTTTGCGCGCGGCGTCGATCTGTCGGACAACGCCGCGCTGCTCAACGTGTGCCGCGACTTCGGTCTCGATCCCGCGCAGGCCGAGGCGGCCTGGAATGACCCGCAGCGCAAGGCGCGACTCAGGGCTGTGAACGACGCCGCGATCGCCGCCGGCGTGTTCGGTGCACCCTTCTTCATGATCGACGGCGAGCCGTTTTGGGGCAACGACCGGCGCTCGCAGATTGAACGCTGGCTAGAGAAGGGGCCGTTCTAAATCTGATAAGGCTCAAGCCCTACAATTGACGTATACGTCAATTAGATGCCTGTTCGCTGTCTGCCGCGGAATACCACCATGCCTGTAATCGCCTCCAAGCTCAGCCCCCGCTCCGAGGATTTCAAGGCGAACGCAAACGCGATGCGCGCCCTCGTCGCCGACCTGAACGCGAGGCTCGCGCAGCTCGTGCAAGGTGGTGGCGAGGGCCCGCGCGCCAAGCACCTCGCGCGCGGCAAGCTGCTGCCCCGCGACCGCGTCGAGATGCTGCTCGACCCGGACACACCGTTCCTCGAGCTCGCGCCGCTCGCCGCACTCGACATGTACAAGAACGATGCGCCGGGCGCGGGCCTGATCGCCGGTATCGGCCGCGTCAGCGGCGTCGACTGCATGGTCGTTTGCAATGACGCGACCGTGAAGGGCGGCACCTACTACCCGATGACGGTGAAGAAGCACCTTCGCGCGCAGGAGATCGCGCAGCAGAACCGCCTGCCCTGCATCTACCTGGTCGACAGCGGCGGCGCCAATTTGCCGAATCAGGACGATGTCTTTCCCGACCGTGAGCACTTCGGCCGCATCTTCTTCAACCAGGCGCAGATGAGTGCGCAGGGCATTCCGCAAATCGCCGTAGTGATGGGCTCGTGTACGGCCGGTGGCGCCTACATGCCGGCGATGAGCGACGAGTCGATCATCGTGAAGAACCAGGGCACGATCTTTCTCGCCGGTCCGCCGCTCGTGAAAGCGGCGATTGGCGAGATCGTCAGCGCCGAGGAACTCGGCGGCGGCGATGTGCACACGCGCCTGTCGGGCGTGGCCGATCATCTGGCGCAGAACGACACGCACGCGCTCGCAATCGCGCGCGCCTCGGTCGCGAACCTGAACTGGACCAAGTCGCACGACCAGCGCCTAGTCGAGCCGCGCGAGCCGCTGTTCGACCCCACCGAGCTGCACGGCGTGATTCCGGTCGACACCAAGAAGCCCTACGACGTGCACGAGATCATTGCGCGCATCGTCGACGGCAGCGAATTCGACGAGTTCAAGGCGCGCTACGGCGCGACGCTGATTACGGGCTTCGCGCACATCGAAGGCATGCCGGTCGGGATCATCGCAAACAACGGCGTGCTCTTCAGCGAGTCGGCGATGAAGGGTGCGCACTTCATCGAGCTGTGCTGCCAGCGCAAGATCCCGCTCGTGTTCCTGCAGAACATCACCGGCTTCATGGTCGGCAAGAAGTACGAGGCCGAGGGCATTGCCAAGCACGGCGCGAAGATGGTCACGGCCGTGTCGACCGCTACGGTGCCCAAATTCACGGTGATCATCGGCGGCAGTTTCGGTGCCGGCAACTACGGCATGTGCGGACGCGCTTACTCGCCGCGGATGCTGTGGATGTGGCCGAACGCGCGCATCAGTGTGATGGGCGGCGAGCAGGCCGCGAGCGTGCTCGCCACGGTGCGGCGCGACGGCATCGAGGCCAAGGGCGGCGCCTGGAGCAAGGAGGAAGAGGCGGCGTTCAAGCAGCCCATCCTTGACCAGTTCGAGCACCAGGCCCACCCGTACTACGCAAGCGCGCGGCTGTGGGACGACGGTGTGATCGACCCGGCGCACACGCGCCGCGTGCTCGCGCTGGCGATCTCGGCGAGCCTGAACTCGCCGATCCCGGATGCGAAGTTCGGCGTGTTCCGGATGTGATGCGGGCATGACGCTGACCCTGATGCCGCTCACCGAGCAGGACTTGCGCGATCTGATCGAAGCGCCTGATGCGTTCGCGCAGCGCCACGCGTTGCAGATCGAAGCGGGCGCCTGCGCGCCGGCATTCATCTACGAGCGTGCGCTGCGCAACATGACGCTCGCACCCGACTGGGCCGCGCTGCTGAGCACGCGGCTGTACGTGCTCGATGGTCGGCGCGTCGTCGGCTCGGGCGGCGTGAAGGCGCCGCCGCTGGACGACGGCGAGGTCGAGATTGGCTACGGCATGGCGCCCGCGTACCAGGGCCGGGGTCTTGCGACGCAGGCGGCGCGCGCGCTGACGGACGAAGCGCTGGCGCAGGGCGCGAGCCGAGTCAGCGCATTCACGGCGCCGGGCAACACCGCTTCGTGGCGGTTGCTGCATCGCATTGGCTATGTGCGCGATGGCGAGATGATCGACCCCGAGGACGGGCTGGTGTGGCGCTGGTTGTTTGACAAGGGATGACGATGGATAGCATCTACACCACGCCCGAACACGAGCAGCTGCGCGAGCAGATCGCGCGCTTCATCGCACGCGAGGTCGAGCCGCATGCACTCGCGTGGGAAGAGGCTGGGGCCACGCCGCGCGAAGTGCTGCGCAAGATGGGTGATGCAGGCCTCTTCGGCCTGATGTACTCGAGCGATTACGGTGGCGCCGAGGCCGATGCGCTGACGAATCTGGTGTTCGCCGAGGCGCTGTCGCAATCGACCTTTGGCGGCTTCATCATCACGGTGCTGGTGCACACCGATATGGCGAGCCCGCACCTGCACCACGCCGGCACGCCCGCGCAGCTCGCGAGGTACATGCCGGATGTGATCGCGGGTCGCAGGATTACTGCGGTCGGGATCACCGAGCCGGGTGCGGGATCGGATGTGGCCGGGATTCGCACGATTGCCAAGCGTGACGGGGATCACTGGGTGCTCAATGGCACCAAGATGTTCATCACCAACGGCGTGCATGCCGATCTGTACTTCATCGCCGCGAAGACCACCGAGGCGCGCCACGGCATGTCAATGTTCATCGTCGAGAAGGGCGCGCCGGGCTTCACGGTCGGGCGCGCGCTGAAGAAGTCGGGCTGGCTCTCATCCGACACCGCCGAGCTCGTGCTCGACAACGTGTGCATCCCGGCCGCGAACCTGCTCGGCGAGGAAAACAAGGGCTTCTACGCGGTGATGAAGAACTTCCAGACCGAACGCATCGCGCTCGCCGCGATGGCGGTCGGCCACTGCACTCAGGCGCTGGCAATGACGCTGGATTTCGTGCGCCAGCGCCAGGCCTTTGGCGCGCCGCTGTTCGACAAGCAGACGATCCGCCAGCGCCTGGCGATGCTCGACGCCAAGGTTCAGGCTGCGCGTGCGTTCATGTACCAGTGCGCGTGGCGGGTGACACAGAAGCACGATGTGGTGCAGCAGGTTTCGATGCTCAAGGCACTGACCGGCGAGCTCGTCAACGAGGTCGTGCAGACCTGCCAGCAGTTCCACGGTGGCATGGGCTACATGCGCGAGACCGCGATCGAGCGGCTCTGGCGCGACGCGCGCGTGCTCGCGATCGGCGGCGGTGCGACCGAAGTGATGCTGGACGAAGTGGCGAAGCGGTACTGAAATCGCGATGGACACCGTAAGTCTCCTCCAGACACGGACCGGCCACGCAGCATGGTTTCTGGTGCTGTTGTTCGCACTCGGATGCGCGCAGGCCAGGCTCGTCGAGGAGCAGGGACATCCGCAACGGCCTGCTCGCCGCAGATGCTCAAGCGCATTCCCGCGGGGCTCGGCCAAACAGCGCGTGTGCCGATGTTGTGGATCAACACCGAGAGCGACCAGTACTTCGGGCCGAGCTGTCCGCGTGAATGGTTCGAGGGCTTTCGAGCGTCGGGCGGCGTGGCCGAATCCGTCCAGTTTGCGCCGCATGGCCAAGACGGCCATTCGCTGTTCGCGCGGTTTGCGGACGTCTGGCAGCCGACGGTGGCTGACTTTCTGCGCCAGAGGGGATTCGAGATGAAGGAGCCGCGATGAACACGCTGCAAATCGAGCGCGAGGGGCACGTTGCCCGGGTCTGGCTAAACCGGCCCGATGTTCGCAACGCATTCAACGAACACGTGATTGCGGAGCTTGGGACCGCCTTCACGACGCTGGGCGCCGATCTGCAGCTGCGAGCGATCGTGCTCGGTGGCCGCGGCAAGGCCTTCTGCGCCGGCGCCGACCTGGGCTGGATGCGCGAGATGGCGGGCTACACCTGGGAGCGCAACCGCAGCGACGCGCAGGCGCTGGCCGACATGCTGTGGATCGTCTACCGCAGCCCGGTTCCGGTGATCGGACGCATCCATGGCGACTGCTATGCCGGTGGTGTCGGCCTCGCCGCCGTGTGCGATGTGCTCGTGGCGGCCGAGGGCGTGAACTTTTGTCTCAGCGAAGCAAAGCTCGGGCTGCTGCCCGGAACGATAAGCCCGTACGTGATTCGCGCGATGGGCGAGCAGGCCTCGCGGCGCTACTTCGTGACGGCGGAGCGCTTCAGTGCGACGCAGGCCGGTGCCATGGGTTTCGTGCACGAGGTATGTGCGGACGACGCGCTCGACGCCAAGGTCGGCGAGATCGTCGCTGCGCTCGTCGCCAACGGTCCGATGGCACTGCGCGCCTGCAAGACGCTTGTGCAGGACGTGGCCGGCCAGCCCATCACCGCCGCGCTGCGCGATGAAACTGCGCGCCGCATCGCCGACATCCGCGCGAGCGACGAGGGTCGCGAGGGCGTGCAGAGCTTTTTGAACAAGCGCAAGCCGGCGTGGCTGGCGGACCGCACGCCATGAACGGCCTGTCCCATCTGCCGCTCGACACCCCGCAGCTGCTCGCGGTCGCGGCGGCGCTCGGCTGGGCCAGCGGCCTGCGTCTGTACGCCGTGCTGTTTCTGACTGGACTCGCTGGAAGCTTCGGCTGGGTCGCGCTGCCGTCCGGCCTGCATATGCTGCAAAGCCCGCTGATGCTGGGTGCGAGCGGCCTGATGCTTTTCATCGAATTCTTCGCCGACAAGATCCCCGGCGTCGACACGCTGTGGGACATGCTCCACACGCTGGTGCGCATCCCCGCCGGCGCAGCGCTCGCAGCGGCGGTGTTCGGTGCCGACCAGGCCAGCTGGGCGATGGCCGCAGCGCTGATGGGAGGCACGCTGGCCGCGACCAGCCATGTGGCGAAGGCCACGACGCGTGCGGCGCTGAACGCATCGCCCGAACCGTTCTCGAACATCGCCATGTCGCTGGTCGGCGACAGCGTCGTGCCGCTGAGCCTGTGGTTGTCTTGGGCGCATCCCAGCGTGTTCTTCGGCGCACTCGCCGTGGTGCTGGTGGCGATGGTCGCGACGACCTGGGTGCTCGCAAAATTCCTGCGCCGACTCGCACGGCGCATCTCGGGGTGGTTCGGGGCGGCGCAGCCGTCGACGTGACGTCGTCACAGGAGAAGACATGTTTAAGAAGATCCCGATCGCCAACCTCGGCGACCAGCCGCGAAGCGGCGCAGCGACGAAGTCACATTGCATAGCACGCGCAGCGTGCGCAGGCGATTGAGCCACGGGAGACAGCATGTTCAAGAAGATCCTCATTGCGAACCGTGGCGAAATCGCCTGCCGTGTCGCCGCTACGGCGCGCAAGCTCGGCGTGCGCACGGTGGCGGTGTATTCCGATGCAGATGCCCACGCGAAGCACGTGCTCGCATGCGACGAAGCCGTGCATATCGGCGCAGCATCACCGAAAGAGAGCTATCTGCGCGGCGCACGCATCATCGAAGCGGCGCTCGCCACCGGCGCTCAGGCCGTGCACCCCGGCTATGGCTTCCTCAGCGAGAACGAGGAGTTCGCGCAGGCCTGCGCCGACGCGGGTCTGGTGTTCATCGGCCCGCCGCCCTCGGCGATCAAGGCGATGGGCCTGAAGGCCGCATCGAAGCAGCTGATGGAGAAGGCCGGCGTGCCGCTGGTGCCGGGTTACCACGGCGAGGGGCAGGACGCTTTGATGCTGCAACGCGAGGCTGACCGCATCGGCTACCCGGTGCTGATCAAGGCCAGCGCGGGCGGTGGCGGCAAGGGCATGCGCATCGTGGCGAAGTCCGAAGAGTTCGATGCGTCGCTCGCCTCGTGCAAGCGCGAGGCGATCAACAGCTTCGGCGACGACGCGGTGCTGATCGAACGCTATGTGACCCGGCCGCGCCACATCGAGATCCAGGTCTTCGGCGACATGCACGGCAACTGCGTCTACCTGTTTGAGCGCGATTGCTCGGTGCAGCGCCGCCATCAGAAAGTGCTCGAAGAGGCTCCCGCACCCGGTATGCGCGCGACGCGGCGCGCCGAGATGGGCGCGGCCGCGGTGGCGGCGGCGAAGGCGGTCGGCTATGTCGGTGCGGGCACGGTCGAGTTCATCGCCGAGCCCACCGCCGACGGCGACCTGCGCTTCTTCTTCATGGAGATGAACACGCGGCTGCAGGTCGAGCACCCGGTGACCGAGGCGATCACCGGGCTCGATCTGGTCGAGTGGCAATTGCGCGTCGCATCGGGCGAGCCTCTGCCGCTGAGGCAGGACGAGCTGCGCATCCACGGTCACGCGATCGAGGCGCGCATCTGCGCCGAGAACCCGGACTCCAACTTCCTGCCTGCGACCGGCCGGCTCGATGTGTATCGCACGCCGGAGGCGGCGAGCTTTGAGCGCGGTCTGGTGCGTGTGGACGCCGGCGTGCGCGAGGGCGACGCGATCTCGCCGTACTACGACTCGATGATCGCCAAGCTGATCGTCTGGGGCGCGGACCGCGAGCAGGCGCTGGCGCGGCTCGACGCGGCACTGGCGCAGACGCACATCGTCGGGCTGCACACCAACGTCGCGTTCCTGCGGCGTGTTGCGGCGAGCCGATCGTTTGCGACGTCGGACCTCGACACCGCGTTGATCG
>JANYBE010000004.1 GCA_025360945.1 Rhizobacter sp.
CGTTGCGCTGGACAGCAGCGGGGTTCATCGAGGCCCAGAAATCGTTCCGAAAGATCCAGGGCGTCAAGGACCTCTGGATATTGAAAGCTGCATTGAAGCGGCCTGAGGAACAAGCCCACGTTGACGAGCCAAGGAAGGCCGTGTAACGTGCACCGCACCGCCGCCGGTTGCAACTATCAGCGGGACATTGCCCGAGATCGAGCGAGTCGTCGTTATCGATCGAACACCACGGCAGCGCGGTGAGATCCCGAATTCGCGGGTCGTTATCCCTGCCGGGGCCGGTGATCGATGCCAATTGTTGCTGGACGCCGGCTGGAAATTCCGGCTCCAGTCCACGCTCGGCCATCGCTTCGGTAGCAATGCGGACAAGGTCGTTTCGCGATCCATGACGAGCCGGATTCATAGGCGCTGGATGCTCAGGCGTCGTACTTGAACGAGAGAGATACCCTCGCACGGTAGGCAACGACCTTGCCGCCCTCGATCTTCATGTCGAGCTTGCAGACCTCGGCGACACGCAGATCGCGAAGCGACTTGGCTGCGGTCTCGACGGCGTTTTTCGCTGCGCCCTCCCAGGAATCCGGGCTCGTCCCGATAATTTCCGTAACACGGTAAACGCCCAACTCGACTTTTTTCTTGGCCATGTCTCTTGCTCCTTCTGGTTGAGAGGCGGAGGTTCGGTTCCTCTTGCCTCGGGAAAATCATCACAACCGCGCCGTCGTATCGCGACAGCGCCGGTCTCTTGGCAAGCTCTATCCTCCGATTGGAGCTTCGCTTTCACGCTTACACGGGCGCAACGTTAGTTCGAGATGGCATCTCACACCTTGCTGAACCGTGCATCAAGCAGCCGCTGCTCGATCTCGGAAAGGCCGAGTGCCGTGAGATCGCTATCGAGTGCGTGTTGCACGCGCTTGTTGACTGCATCACTCAATTGCGCCTTGAGCTCGCCCAGGAACGGGCTCGAGGCGAAGAGCCAGAGCAGACTGAACGCGCCATCGGCCACGCCCCTATCCAATCGGTGCGCGATTTCGCGCGCGAACCGCTGATGCTCCTTGCGGCGAACGTCGCTGCGCGGCTCGTACCGGTTGCCGCCGCTGCTGTTGTCGGTGGCTTCATGGCCGGGTCGGTCATCGGACAACTGGCTGGCCTTGAGTCGACTTTCTGGGTGCTCCATGGTCTCGAGTGGAATCAAGGGGTCGGCCGCCGAATCGCGGCTGAGAAGACGCGCGTGCGACGCGTTGGCCAAGAGAATCCATTCACGTTTCATCGTTAGGCTCCGCAGGAGTTCATAAGACCTGTCTACAACCGCAACCTTGCGCGCCGCGAATGCGGTTCACCCCACGCGCAGTTCGTTGATGACGACGTGCACTCCCGGAGCCGACCAAGCCACGCCTTGCGCCGCGTCACACTCCTGCCACGAATGGACGGTGCCGCTCAGCTTTACTGTCGTGCCGTCGACATCGACCTGAATGTGTTTCGCCTCGCGCGACGCTTGACGCGTCAGTGCCTCTTCAATCCTGTGCGACAGGTTGGCGGCTTTGGGCCTGGCGCGCAGCGTGACTTCGTTGCTGATGCCCACCACGCCCATGAGTGGGCGAATCGCCTTCTCTGCGCTGTGGCGCTGGTAGTCCCATTCGACTTCACCTTGCAGCGTGACCCAGCCATGATCGACGGTCAGCCGGATTTTCTCTAGCGGCACCAGCGTGTTCCACTTCAGCGCCTCCTCGGCGCCACCCGCAATCTCGGTATCGCTGCGCTTGTGGTTGGGCGCGAGCTTGACATCGAGTTCGAGCGCAATCGCCTTCACCCCGGCCACACGCCGGAGCGCGCGCGCCGCTGCGTGCTTCTCAGCGAAGGTCTCCAAGTGGCCGCTCAGCGTCACCACGCCGTCCTTCACCGCCACGCCGATGGCGGTGGATTTGACCGCCGGATCCCAAGCCAGTTCGGCTGTCACGTCTCTCTTTAGATCGGCATCTGTTTTCACGATGACATTCCTTTCACACCGGTTAGACGAAAGTGGCTTGCAAGTGACTGGCAAAGTCGGTGCGTGAGCCACGATCAAATTTAGGCGTCTGCGCACCGCGGGCCTTGATGTGGATCACGGCAGGTCGACATTGATAGCGCATCTCCTCCCCGAGATCGCAACAGGCTTCCAGACAGCAGCGTTACGTCGTCGCGTCGCTTGAGAGACCGGGTCACAAGACCCCTCGCGAGTGAAGGGATGGCCGCCTCGCCTGATGTCAGTGCAAGAGGATTGATGCGCATCAAGCACGAGCTCTGGCTCACGTTCCAAAATCAAGCACGGATTGCCAATCAACCAGCGCCCAACCGGAGTGACCGATCATGGACCTCGCCACACAGACGCATTTGACGAAGCTGCGCGATTCGCTGACCTTTCGCTTGAGTGAATTGCGCGCGGATGTGCACGCCGCCGAGCAGGCTCAGCGCGAACTCACCGGCTCTTCGGCGCATGAGGTGACGGACCGAAAGGACGAGGCGGCGCAGCAATCGATTGCGGATGTCGACGGGGTGCAAGAACAGCGTGACCTCGACGAAATGACCGAGGTGGAAGCGGCTTTGCATCGTCTCGACAACGGTACTTACGGCGACTGTTCGGATTGCGGCGAACCGATCCTCCTGCAGCGCTTGCAGGTACAGCCCGCGACTCAGCGTTGTGCGCCGTGCCAGACCGCCTTCGAACATGTCCGGGACCGCTCGAGCCTTCGACGCGCTTCCTCGTGAAACCCCTCGCCATCATTGCTCGCGGCATCGTGTTCTTCAGCAGCTTTATCCTTTTGAGCGGCTGCGGCAGCCTGCTGCCTCGCGGCGACAGCGAACAGCCCTCCGGTTTCGATACGTTCGAGGCCGCTGCGCAGGCCTTCGACAAAGTCGTCGCTTACGGCACGACGGTGGAGCAGTTGAAGACGCTAGGATTTGATCTGCAATCGAGCCCGAACGTGACCTTGATCTCGTATCCGCAATTGACCGGCCGATTGGCGCCCGATCGGGGCGTCCCCTTCGAGGCGATCGATCCGGGCATTCGTGACTGCATCGTGGCGCGTCTGGCGTGCCAGGTCTACGAGTTCCACCTGGCCCGCGAAACGTCACACCGCGAGGGCAGCTTCATGCTCGACTTCCTCAACTTTCGTCGCGAAACGCGAGTGACCGGTTGGCGTTTCGAAGGGCTGCTCGCGGTGCGCGACGGCGTTGTCTTGTTTCGCAGTCACGGGGGCGAGCCGCGCACCGATCGAACGGATCGGCGAGTCAACCCATTAGGTCCGCTGCAAGGAGCGGGCGAGGGGACCGGCGGGTTGCTGGTGCGTTGAAGCCGACTCGCGCCGGAAGACCGGTGTCAGTCGGAGTAAGACAGCAGCCAGGCGACGCCGATCCACACCAACGCGATGAGGCCGCCGATGCGCCGAGCAAAAAGTACGCGATGTGGGCTGGTGTAGCCATGGAGTGCTCCTTTGCGCTTGGCAACCTTCAGTCTAGGCAGCGCCTGCAGACTTGTATTGAGCGTCGTCAAACCTTGCGGCCGATGTGCGACGTGCTCGCATCACGTCAACCAAGCCCACGCAATCCAAGCGCCGGCGAGTCCCGACGCCAAGGCTGCCCCCACGCGCACGCCGCTTGCCAAGCCGCCTGATACCAGCGAGACCACGAGGCGCGTGCCGCTGTTGGCCGTTATGGCCAGCAGCACGGCCACGATCAAGTCGCCGCGTGGCAACTGCCCGCCGTCGAACATCGCGGCAAGCGATGCGACCGGTGCATGCGCGTCGGCGAGACCGGCTACCGCCACACTCAACATCAGGCCGGTCTGCCCGAACCAGCGCTGTGCGTAGCTCACCGCCAGTGTGATCACGAAGAGCATCGATGCCAGCGCGACGGCCTCGCGAACGCGGATGGCGTCGCTCCGCCCGAGGGGCGATCCCGGGTCTTTCACCGAATCCGTGGGCGCCCAAGCCAGCAACCCGGCGCAGGCCAGCACCGTGCATCCCAAGCCGGTGCCTGCGATCGGAAGCAGCGCCAGCGCGGCATCAATGGACAAGGCGCCTGCCATCAGAATCACCAAGACCCACGTTGCCGCCGTAGACCAGGCGGCCGCCGTGGCAAGCAACGCAATGCGCTCGGGCTGCTTGCGCGCCTGACGGCCGAGCGAGGCAATGGCGGCGGTGCTTGATGCAAAGCCCGCGATGAAGCCTGCCGCCACCAGACCGAGGCGCAGCCCCAGCCACCGCACCGCCACGTGGCCGAGCGCCTGCAGGGTCAGGATCAGAACGGCGATCGCGGCCAACGGCCGGGGGTTGATCTCGCCCAACCATGCCAGAGGACGGTTGGGGATCAACGGCAGCACGATCAACGCCGCAGAACAGAGCAGCAACCCGTCGTGCAACTCCTGCTCGGTGAGCACCTGGGTGGCGAAACGGTGCAAGCGGGTACGGGTGTTCAGCAGCAGCGCTAGCGCTACGCCGCAAGCGCTGCCGAGCATGGGTTGGGTAGCCACGAGCACGCCCACGAGGTAGGTGACGAACAGCGCCAGTTCGGTCGTCAACCCTGGATCGCCCGAGCGGCTCTTGAAGTGCGAGATCGCCGCAAGCAAGCCCACAAATGCGCCACCGACGACCACCAGTCCAGGCGCGGGCAGCAACTGCGCGAACGTACCGCTGATCGCAACGAGGGCGAAGCTCCGAATTCCGGCGGCGCGCCGGTCGGGCCCGTCACCCTTGCGGCGTTCGCGCTCCAGGCCGATCAGCA
>JANYBE010000006.1 GCA_025360945.1 Rhizobacter sp.
CGTTGCGCTGGACAGCAGCGGGGTTCATCGAGGCCCAGAAATCGTTCCGAAAGATCCAGGGCGTCAAGGACCTCTGGATATTGAAAGCTGCATTGAAGCGGCCTGAGGAACAAGCCCACGTTGACGAGCCAAGGAAGGCCGCGTAACGTGCACCGCACCGCCGCCGGTTGCAACTATCAGCGGGACATTGCCCGTACCTGAGCCTGTATTGAGATCATGCCGCCTATACACCGACTGCCACCGGGTCCGTAAACAGGTATCGCCCCGGCTGATCCTGAGGCATCGACACAGCCCCAGTTTTGACAGCTACTTGAATCACTAACGATGCGTCATCGGACGGTTCACTTTCGTTCATCTTCTCAACATGCCGAAAAGCATCCCAGCTCGTCGAAGACGTTCACCCCGTCCGGTGGAACTCTCATCGGGCTTGCCTCAACCTCAGCCAGACCCCGAGGTTTCAGTTGCCAGGCTCGCTCAACGAGTACCGAAGGTTCTTACAACCCGGTATTGAATCCTCTCGCTGACAATTTTGCTTGAGGTGAAGCCAGCAAGCTGCCGCTGACGGCCGGCACGTGAATCTCGATTTGCAGCTCTCGGTACAGGCACCGAAGGTTCGGACACGGCCAACACCGGAAGTCCACCAGCGGCCGCAATGCGGCTGCTCCGGGTGGGTGGCCGCTAGCAGATGTGTCAGGCGTTTCTAGCTTCGGAAACCCGCTGCAGTTCCTTGAGGATGCCGGCCCATCCGCGCTCGGAATCGAACACCGCCTGCATCGCAGCCGCCTTGTCGCCGTAGCGTTCGATCTTTCGGTGTTCGAGCTCGACGCGGGTGCGGTCGTCGCCCTCCGCGCGAAAGAGGACCTCCACTTCGTTGTCGATGGACGGGTCGTGCTGGAAGTCGGCGTTGATCTCCCAGCTGAGCACCAGCCGGTGCGGAGGCTCCCACACCAAGACTCGGCCCCAGTCGCACTGCACGCCGTCGGCGCAGACCTCGTACCACCGCCCGCCAACACGCGGTTCCAGCCGGGCCACGAAATTGGGATCCTTCCCGATGTGGTGGCTGCGCGGCCACCAGGCGTCAATGCGGTGGGCGAACACGTCGAACACATGCGAGACGGGCGCCTGGATGCTCAGACTCTTGCGGACGATGAGGTCCTGCACTCTCAAGGTCATGGTCGTTCCTCGGTTGAAGTGGATCGGCAGATGGTAAGAAACAACTTACGGTAAGTCAATGATTACATAAGGAGATCCTGCGTGCTACCCCGCGACACCGCTTGACAGTCGGTAAGCTACTGTTTACCGTTAGCCATGTCTTACCAAAATGCACTCACCGCGCTCGCCGACCCGACCCGGCGCTCCGTGCTCGAACGGCTGCGCATGGGGCCGATGGCGGTGGGGGACATTGCGGCCGACCTGCCCGTGAGCCGGCCCGCCGTGTCCCAGCACCTGAAGGTGCTCAAGGAAGCTGGCCTCGTGCGCGACACCGCAGCCGGCACGCGCCGGCTCTACGAGGTCGACATGAGCGGCCTGGCGGAACTGCACTCATGGCTGGACGGTTTCTGGGGCGACGCCTTGAGGGCCTTCAAAGACGAGGTGGAGCGCACCGCGCCGCGCCGTCGCACGAGGGCCGTGAAATGAGTCCCCCTCGGGGCCGCGTACGTTAAGCCGATTCCCAAGACCATCGAGACGCGCGCAACAGGCGCGCATGCCTTCGCGCTAGTGACCGTGGGGTAGCGCGATGGTGGATTCCGTCGTTCTCCATCAGTTCATCAGTTCCAGGAGTCACGGGTGCGTTTCTTGTCATTGGCATCGCGCAGATCATTAAGACCAAGGATGTGAAGAACTCTTTGATCCAAGCAGTCATCTGGGGATTCGCAAGCGCAGTGGTTTTCACCGTCGCAAGGCTCTACCAGTCACGAAGGGGCCAACACTGCGCCATATGCAAGGACACCCCGGAAATGCAGGATCGGAAGGCTCTGTCGCAATAAGTGGGTCCGCGACAATTGCGCAATGCTTCCAGCCCAGATCCAGGTCATGAATTCGACCCTTCGCCGAGTCGTCAAGCGGTTGCACTACTCAATCGAGGGCATGCTGATTCGCGTGCGCTGGTACGTGGCGAACCCGCTGAGTCTGCGTGACATCGAAGAGATGATGCCGAGCGTGGGGTGTTCGTCGATCATGCGACGTGCATCGGTGGTCGCTCAAGATCCTCGCCGAGCTGCCCATCTTCCCGCACCAAAAAGCGGCCGAAACCGAACCACGCCGCAGCCCCTTACGCAGTCGTGTTTGCGAGCACAAAATGTCATCATTGGGACGTCAACCGGTGTATCTGGCTGACCTGCAGCGCAGAGATGCGCCCCACGCGAAAGGGAATCGACGAAATTTATGGGCGACATCACCGAGCTTATCCGGCGCGCGCATGGCGGCGATGGTTCTGCGCTCAACGACCTGTTCGAGGCGATCTACCCTGACCTGCGCCGGATCGCGCGGGCGCGATTGCGAGGTCCTTTCGTCGATCCAGATCTAGGAACGACGGCGCTTGTCAACGAGTGCTACCTAAAAATGCAGGCCGGGCGCCGCCTCGATTCCCCGGACCGCGCGCGTTTCTTCGCCTATGTCGCGATGGCGATGCGTTCGATCATCGTCGACATCGCCCGCGCCCGGTCCAGCCAGCGGCGCGGTGGCGACTCCGACCACATCGAATTGGACGCCGACATCGAGCCCTCACGCGACCTCGATGGGGAGGCGCAGATCGTAAGGGTACATGATGCGATCGATGAAATTGCGCAGCACGACGCGCGCTTGTCGCGCTTAGTCGAGATGCGCTACTTCGGGGGCTATGAAGATGAAGAAATAGCGCAGGCGCTGGAGTTGTCGGTCCGTACCGTCAGGCGCGATTGGCAAAAGGCCCGATTGCTATTGGCCGAGGCATTGCGATGAACGCTCGATGAGCGAGACGTCCGTTCGCCTTAGCCCGGCCGCCCCGAGACTGACGGTACAGTCTTGGGCATGGCGTGCGTGGCCGTCGCCAGAGCCGAATCCACGTCCGCACGGTCCGGAGTGACCGTCGTTTGACGCTCGGCAAAGAGTCGACTGGCCTCGCGCAGCGCCGGTACAGCCTCGGCAGGCTGGCCCGCCAAGAGTAGCACTTGACCGAGCGTCGATTCGGCCGTAGCACGAACGATCTTCGATGAATTGTTGAGAAGAGCCTCACGCGCAGCGCGCGCAAGGGCAATGGCCTCGCCGTGTCGACCCTGCCGCCCGCGAAGCAGGGCAAGTCGACCGTCGTTCTGAGCTTTCTCCGCCATCGGCCATGTCGCGGACCCCAGCTCTGCGAAGCCGCGATCGGCCTCGTCGAACCGGCCGAGGCGTGTCAGAACGGCGGCCTGCACGGACCGCGAGCGAAGGGTCTGCGGTGTTGCAGCGCCGACGGACTCGGTAAGCAGGCGAACACTTTGCCGCAGGTGGTCCAGTGCTTCCTCGTCGTAGCGCTTCGCCGCGAGCGCGCGACCGAGTGTGAAGTGGTCAATGCCTCGGTTGCCGCCGGTGCCGGTCTGGAGGCGCTCGCCGACTGCGAGCGCGGCGCGAAAGGCGTCAACTGCTCCGTCGAGGTCACCCGCGTCGGCACGTGCCAGCCCGAGAAAGTTGGCGATTGGTTCGATTCTCGGCTGGTCTGGCCCGAACAGGCGCAGGGCATCGGCATAGACCGCTTCAAGTTGCGCAAGGGCCTCGCTGTCGCGACCCTCAACGGTTAGTCCTCGCGCCAGTAGTAGTCGCATTCCGAGCACGTTGCCCGTGATTTGATCTCCGTAGATCTCGCGCGCGACTGCGACCCCATGGCGCGCAGCGTCAGTGAGTCCGGGCTGTTGGGTCGCGTTCAATGCGTTGGCCAGCTGGCCCCAGGCATTCAAGGCATCGAGCGGACGCGCATCCTTGCTCTCGGCGTCGAGCGCGGCGACCGCGGCCCGCGCAGACGCAACACCCGCCTCGCCGTCGGCAGCCGCGAGTTGCGCCGTGCTCAAGTCGAACAACGCCTCAATGTGCGCGTGCGCATCGTTTTGCCGAGCTGCGGCGGAAGCCGCTGCTGACAGCACTGGGATGGCTTCTTTGGGCCGGTCTTCACCGACCAGCGCGAGGCCGTAAGCTATCGTCGCCGCGAGCGTCAAAGGATGCGTTTCGCCGAGCGTGCGGATCGCACGCTCACGGGTTGCCAACAACAGCTCGGCCGCCTCCTTGACACGACCCTGCGACTGCAGACCGGTGCCGACGGTGGTCATCAACTCGACAGCGGTCGCCGGACTGCCCGAGAGTTCCTGCTCGACGCGCGTTCTAGCGGCCAGCAGCAGTTCCACCGCCGTCGTCGCCCGATTCGCGCCGGACTCGGAGTCTGCTCCATTGACAATGGACAGCGCGAAACGCTTGACTTGGTCGGCGTGAATGGCCTCAAGACGAGCCGACCGCGCCTGCCAGAGCGCGACCGCAGTGCCGATCACCAATGCGACCGTCACCGCGCTGCCTGCCGCGACACTCAGCGCATTGCGCGCAAGAAATCGCCGTGCCCTATACGCTACAGTATCCGGCCTCGCCACGACGGGCAAGCGCGCGAGGTGTCGCTCGATATCCTGCGCGAAAGCATCGACGCTGAGGTAGCGATCGTGGGCATCCTTCTTCATTGCTTTGTTCAAGATCGCGTCGATGTCACCCTTGAGCGCCCGCCGCACAGCCAGTTCGACGGCCGCTACGCTGGCCGAGCGCACATCGAGAGCGATGATCGCCTCCTCCAAGGATGCGGCGGTCGGCCGCCTGAGGCGGTAAGGCTTCTTGTCAGACAAAACTTCATAGGCGACGACAGCGAGGCTGTAAACGTCGCTGGCCGTCCCGATCGGCTGGCCGAGCAATTGCTCGGGGCTGGCATAGTCGAGAGTAAGGGCAGGTCCGGCCTGGCGGGTAATCGCCGATTCGACGACACGTTCACCCTCCAACAATTGGGCGATGCCGAAATCGAGCAGGCGAACTTGACCTTCATCGGTCACCAGAATATTGGCGGGCTTCAGGTCGCGATGCACGACCAGGCGACTGTGCGCGTGCGCCACGGCGCGGGCCACCTGCAAGAGTAAGTGAAGGCGCTGGACGGTCGTCAGCCCGTGCGCACGGCAGTAAACGTCGATCGGTCGACCTTCGACGAATTCCAGCGCCAAGAAGGGGTGGCCCTGCGCATCGACGCCTGCGTCGTAGAGTCGCGCAATGTTTTCGTGGGCGAGGCTGGCGAGGATGTCGCGTTCGCGACGCATGCGCTCGTTCAGACCTGCCGACCAGCTAACTCGCGGCAGCTTGAGCGCTACCTTGCGCTTGAGCGCACCATCATCGCGCTCGGCGAGCCAGACGACGCCCATGCCGCCATGTCCGATTTCGTGCACCAACCGATAGGCGCCAACTCGCAGGCCAGCCGAGAGTCCGGAACGCAGCTGACTCTCTGGGACACCTTCGCCCTCACCCTGATCGCGGAAATCGAGGTGCGGCAGAGCATCGAAAGGACCGCCAGGCCGCGGTTCACCGGTCGATAGGAGTTGGTGCAGCGCGCGCTTGATCTCTTCAGGTGCAAGGAGTGCGTCAATCCACGCCACACGCTTCTGGGAGTCGACCTCAAGCGCTTCGTCCAAGTACGGACTCAGTGCCTCCCAATTCCGCAGCAATGACTTCAGGTCGCTCATAAATCTCCGGAGCCGGCGTTCCAGTCAGAAGTCTAGTTTCGAGCCTGCGCCTATGCAGCATACCTATTCGACGGCTTGAGGCATCTGCGACCTCGTTGGACGAGAATCGCTTGCCGACGAGCCTCATGCTGGAGGCAGTCAATCAGGATGGCCGACCGGGCGAGCGCCGGTTGCGGCGGTCGCGGCCAGGAGCAGGAGTCGTCGCTGCACATTTGAACTCTCGCAAGAACGAAACCAGGCATGCTGCTCAGGGCAGCGTGGCAAGCAGGATCTGCGAGCCGCCGAGGATGACGAGCTGCTTGGGGCCGAGAACCGCGAGCCCGTCGACGCCGAAAAGGTGCGGGCTGTTGCCGAGAACCGTGGGGCCGCCGATCGGAATCAGCAACGTGGCCACGCCTCCTTGCAGCATGTACAGGCCGGTCGGGATCGTGTAGTACAGCGTACCCGCGGCATCGAACGCCAGCTTGTTGATGAAGGGGCCGGCGACAGCGATCGTCGACACGCTCGATCCGTCGGCGGCGATGCGGCGCAGGCCTGTGTCCGCAACGTAGAGAGAGCCGTCCGGCGCTAGCGCCAGCGCCTTTGGAAAACTGAATCGCGCCGTGGCGATCGGGCCGTCGACGGATCCACTCTGGCCCATGACGCCAGCGTAGGTCGTGACGTTGCCCGCGGCGTCGATGCGGCGAACCGCGTTGTTGCCCGCATCACCTGCATAAACCACTCCCCCGGGCGCGGCGGCCAGGCCGAAGATGCGGTTGAATCGTGCCGTCGCGCCGTTGCCGTCGACCGCGCCGAAGCTGGTGACCGAGCCGGCCGGCGTTGTCATCGTATTGTCGGCGGAGACCTTGCGCAAGCCGTACTCATCGGCGACGTAGACCGCGCCGGTGCTGTCGCTCGTGATCGCGTAGCCTGTGGCAGCAAATTGCGCCTCGCTCCCCACGCCATCGATCGGCGCTCCCAAGCCACCGGTCAGACCTGCGGCGAGCGTGACGACCCCGGTCGGGCTGATCCGACGCACGGTCTGAAAATCGGAGGCGACGACGACGTTGCCGGCCGGATCGACGGCCACGGCTTGCGGATCGTTGATCGCCAAACCGAACGGCATCTGCGGCAGCGTGCCGATGCCCGTCGGCGTGATGCCGATCGCCGCGTGCGACGCGATCGTGCGAATGACGCCGGCGGCGTTGACGCTGCGAACGGCTAGGTCGTCGGCGAGCATGAAGCCGCCGCTGGGTGCAACGGTGAGGCCCAGCCCGATGTCACGGATCCGCCCCGTCGCCAGGGTCCCATCGGCATTGCCTTCGCCCAGCGTGCGCGAGCCAGCAAAGGTCGTCACGACTTTGGTCGTGAGATCGATCTGGCGCAACAGTCCGAAGGTGTCGCGCACGGTGAGCACATTGCCGCGCAGGACGATCGCCCGTGCCTGGGAGATTGTCGCGGCGACGCCCGTGCCGTCCGCATCGGCGGCGTTGGCCGTGCCGTTTCCGGCGAGCGTCTCGACTGAGCCGGCAACGTTGCCGGCGCGCACGATGCGCCGGATCCGGTTGTTCGACGCGTCGGCGATCAACACATCGCCGTTCGCCGCGACCGCGACGCCCCAGGGCGAGCTGAACTTAGCGGTCAGCGGCGCGCCGTCAAGGAAGCCGTTGGTGCTGCCGGCGTAGGTCGTGACCACACCCGCGGTGGTGACGCGACGGATCAGGTGGGTGTTCCGATCGGCGACGTAGAGGTCGCCGTCGGTGCCCATCGCGATCCCGGCTGGACTGTCGAAGCGTGCCGCGCTGCCGGTGCCGTCGACCGAGCCGGGGTTTCCAGCGAGGCCGGCGAGCGTGCTCACGGTGCCGTCGCTAGCGATGCGCCGGATCGTGCCGTTGCCCGAATCGGCGACGTAGACATTGCCGGCCGCGTCATGAGTCAGTCCGAACGGCTGGTTAAACGATGCCACCGCTGCAGCGCCGTCGGCAGAGCCGGAGCCCTGCATGCCGGCCACTGGCGCGATCGTCGTCAGGTCGACGCTCAGCCTCTTGATATTGTTGCCGGTGATGACGGTGAAACTGCCGGCGACCTCCTGGTCAATGTCGGTCGCGCTACCGATGTCGGCCTGGTCGCGCAGGCCGACCAGCGGGAACAGGCTTAACGTCACCGAGCCCGGAGCCGTCACAGTAAGCGTGGCCGCGCTGCTGCTCGCTCCGCTCTGCCCGCTGCAGGTGAGGTTTGCGCGGAACTGCGCGCCGCTATCGCCAATCACCGTCGACGGCAAGGCGTAGGTGAAAGCGGTGGCGCCGGCGATGTCGACGAAGGTCGGCGTCGGGCTCTGGCCGCGTTGCCACTGGACGAGGAGAGTGCCCGAGCTGCAGGCGCCGCCGACCGTGAACGAAGCCTGCGTGCCCGCGACGACGCTGGTGTCGGCCGGCTGCGGGGTGATCGTCAGCACCGGTGCAGTCGCGGTCACGGTCAGCGTCGCGCCGTTGCTCGGGGTGCTGCCGGCGCAATTGGTGACGAAGGCACGAAAGACGGTGGCGCTGTCGAGCAAGGTAGTCGCGAGCGTGTAGGTGGCCGCGGTTGCCCCTTCGATGTCCACGCCGTTGCGCTGCCATTGATAGGTCAGAGGTGCGGTGCCGGTCGCGGCGACCGTGAAGGTCGCGTTCTGACCCGCGGTCACGCTCGCGTCGGCGGGCTGCTGCGTGATCGCGGCTGCCATGCATTGCGGCCCGCCTTCGAGTGGGGGCGGCGCGTTGGCGCTGCCGCCGCAGGCGGCGAGGACGAGGCAGGCGATGCCGAGCGTGGCAGCGAGGGTCTGGCGAAGGCCGCGGAAGATCGGGCCAGCAAGGAAGAATGAAGCGGTCATGGCGGCAGTCCTGATCAGAACGAGTACTGCGTGGAGACGCCGAGCAACTGCAGCGGTCCGTGCGTGGTGTGCACCTTGAAGCGGGTCGCGTCGTAGTCGATGCCAAGGCGGATCTGCGGCGTCACCGCGTAGCCGAGGCTGACGCCGGCGAGCGGTTGCGTCGTCGTCTTGCTGGCGCTGCCCGTGAACGGGATCGCGTACTCGAAGCGCGTGCGCACGCTGGCGAAGCCGAGACGCCCGCTCAGGTCCCACGCCGGCGCGAAGGTCCAGGTATAGCCGCCGGTGAAGCCGATCGCGCCGACCTTGAAGGTGCCGCCGAACTCGGTGCCCAGGGGCGAGATGTCGCCGCCCTTGAAGCTACCGGCGCCGAAGTACTGCGCGCGCACATCGAACCCGTCGCCGAAGCGGTAGGCCGCCGCAAAGCTCGCCGAGGTGCCGCTGCGGTCGCACGGAAACGAGGCCACGCAATCGACGCGGCCGCGTGCCGCGCCTGCGCCAACGGCGATGCTGAAATCGTTGGCGGCGCCGGCCGAAATGGGCGTCAGCGCAACCGCTGTGAGCACCAGGCTGACAAGGCAGCCGGCCGCGGGTCGCGCGGGAAGCGTCGAAAAAGCGATGGACATGGCGGCTCCGTCGATGAGGTCGGGACACAGCAGCATCGACGATGGCACTGTCTGACTCTCCCTTGCATAACGTGATGAGCGCGGTAAAGCTGCCACCGCTCCAAAAAGACTCTCGCGGCCCCTCGGCGTAGAACACTTCGTACATAACGAGAGAACCCACTTTCTTCCGGCGTTGCGATGAAAGTCCACCAACTTCTTAGAGACTACGGTCAGGCCTTGAGCGAAGGCGCAACACTTTCTTCGCCGCAGGGGCGGTCGCTCTATGCGATTCATCAGGCAGAGTTTGCGCGCCTCGTTGCATTGGTGGATCCGGGCGCGCCCATTGCTGAAATCGCCCAGCTGGTGGCTGGTGAGGAACGCGGGTTCGGCTGGTCGTATTTGTCGGAGGCACACGGTGAACGCGGGGAGAGTGCCTTCCATGCCCTGGCTTTGAGTTTTCGGCCTGAGCGTCCCGCCAACGTGGCATCTTGAATGGCTCGTTTACGACCGACGCAGTTCGGTCGCCGTGCGCCAGTGGCAGTTCGGCCAGTTGCCGTCGCCGATGACGGGCGGCTTCACGGCAGACCGATCAAGACGAAGTCGACAGTGTGCTGCTCGGCGCTGATCGGACACGCGACAACAATGGCGATCACGGCCCACCCTCGCGGCGCTTGCGCACCTCCACGATGGCCAATGGCGCGGCCGTGTCGTAGTCGTCATGGTTCGGCAGCCATGGCCTTTTTCGGCGTGCAATCTCGTTTACCAGGTAGAGAGAGCAGCAAGGCCCTGCATTCGACCATTGTCGCCCACGACGCTGAGGACCTGGAACATGTGCGTACGGCTTTTGGCAAGCCTTCGATCCCGGACCGGAGGGCGCGGGGGGCGCCGCGCGAGCGCGGTCTGGCTAGCGCTGCTCTGCGTGTCCCTGAGCTCGCCCAGGACCTGGGCCCAAGCCGCCTCGGCACCTCCGATGTGGTCGATCCGCGCGCGCGTGGTCGCCGTCGGCCTCACCGGCGCGTCGGGGCTGCGCCAGGTCGGGCGGTTCCACAACGGAGGTCCCTTCACCGCCAATCCGGAGTTCCTGCTGCAGACGGCTCCTGGCCGCGTGCTTGACGCCGAGCGCGTGCTGGTCGCCACGGCCAGCAACTTCGGCGCGCCGCTCGCCTCCTCAAGCGACGCGCCGGGATCGGTGATCTCGATCGATCCGCGCGATCCTCAGACCCTGTTGGTGCCGCCCCGGTTTGCCTCGGCAGGTCGACAGGTCGTCGAGGCCGGTGGAGCGATCCAGCTCTACAGTGCGCAAAGCCCGGCGTTCTCTAACGCGATTCACAACGGCAGCGCCAAGACGGCCAACCAGGCCGGAACGGCCGGGCCGCGCTACCTGTCGATCAACAACGCCTTCGGCCGCGTCTGGATCGCCAACGCGCCGCGCGGCATCGGCGGCCCAGGAAGTATCAGTGTCGAGGACCCCGAAGGCGAGCCGCTGGCCAACGCACCCAGCGGCGACGCGGGCGGGGTGTTCTTCGGCAGCCTCACCGACCGGCGGCAGACGCCGAAGGGTCACGCGAGCACCTTGTTCGCCAGATTCTTCAACTACCGTTCCAGCGCGCAGCTGACACCCGGCACCCTGGGCAGCGGCGCGCTGGGAACCGCCTTCCTCGGCGCGTCCCCCGACGGGAGCGGCCTGGCAGTGTTCGCGGTCGCCACCGCCGAGGGCGCCATCACGCAGGTGCATGTGCAGGACGGAGTCGACGGGTTGGCGCCGGCGGGCAGCGTCTTGCGTAGCAACGATGATGGCGGCGTCATCGGCATGGCGTTCAAGTGGAACCCGCAGCGCGTTCTCTACGTGGCCGATGCCGGCCGCAATCGCCTGCTGCTTCTGCAGCTCGACAACGACCGTCGGCAATTCAAAGTTGCGCGCAGCAGCACCATCGTCTCGCCCTTCTTCAGGCAACCTGTCGACCTCGCCGCTGCACTGCCGGAAATCGCCAACCCCGGGTTCGCCAGCCACACCACATTGGCCGGCGGTTCCGACATCTACGTGCTGAACCGCGGCGACGGCTCCTTACTGCGCATGACGCAGGCCGGCGTCGTGCTGGCGCGCGCGGAGATTGCGTGGCCCGACGGCAGCGCCATCGGGCCCGACCGGTTGCGCGCCCTCGCCGTCTCGTCCGATGCGCGGCATCTGTGGCTGACCGCGCAAGGTCAGGCACTCGGCCTGGCCGGTCACGACGGGCTGTTGATCGAGATCGAGGCATTCGACGCCGGCGGTGTGTTCGGCGGCCCCTCGACGGCGGCGCTCGCCCGGACGACTGCACGCGCGGCCCCCATCTCCGACGGCGAGCTGATCTTGCAAGGTCAACGCGCCTTCGCCCAAGTGTTCGCGCCGGACACCGGACTCGGCCCCCTCTTTAACGAACGGTCGTGCGTGGCATGCCACCCGGGGCCGGGCGGCTCGAGCACGATCGACGAGCACTTCGCCCGTCGTATCGCACACATGGATGTCGTCACGGGCCGCGTGACGCCGGTGACCCATCCGAACAGCCCGGTGGCCCGCCGACATTCCACCAGCGAGCTCGGTCAGGCAGACGCGCCTCCGGCCGTCGTTCCCCACGATGCCAACCTGAGTTCGCTGCGCATGCCGCCGGCGCTCTTCAACAGCGGCGCGATCGACAGCATCTCCGACGCCGCCATCGAGGCCCAGGCGGTGAGCAAGGGTGACGGCATCAAGGGCCGCGTTCACTACGTCACGGGCGCCGACGGGCAGCAGCACGTCGGTCGCTACGGCTGGAAAGGCGACATCGCCTCTCTCGACGAAATGGTCGCCGATGCATTCGGCAACGAGATCGGCATCGGCAGCGCCCTGGCCGTCCACCCACCCGTCAACGCAAAAGACGACGGCCGGCTTGTGCGCGCTGTGTCGGCCTATCTTCGCGTCCTGGTGGCGCCCAGGCCCCCTCCGCGGCCATGACCACCTTAAGCATCTATCGGGCGACGTCGGCCACGCGCCGCCTTCTTCCCGGCATCGCAGCCGCGGCGGCGCTGGCGATGGTGTCCGGATGGGTGGCGGGCGGTCTCGGCGAGCCGCTCGCGCACAACCCCGTGCTCGTGGCGATGCTGTGTGGCCTCTTGGTCGGCAACACCTTCGGTTGCCCCGATACACTCAGGGCCGGGCTCGACTTCAGCAAACGCTACCTGCTCCGGATCGGCGTGATGCTGGTCGGCTTTCGCATCACGGTGCGCCTGCTCAGTGAGCTGGGCGTGGTGCCGATCGGTATCGCGGCGGTCGAGCTCGTGACGATGATCCTGGTGATGCGCTGGGTCGCCATCCGAGTGTTCAAGCTCGAGAGCGAGCTCGCCCTGCTGGTGGCTGCGGGAAGCGCCATCTGCGGCGCTGCGGCGATCCTGTGCGTGGCAGCACTGACGCGCTCTCGCGAGCAGAGCGTCGGCATTGCGATCGCGCTCATTACCCTGGCGGGTACCCTGGCGTTGCTCGTGTACCCGGTGGCCTTCGTCAACGGCATCTTTCCGATCTTCGATGATCGCCTCTACGGGATCTTCGTGGGCTCGAGCATCTACGAGCTGGCTCAGGTGTACGGCGCGTCGTACGCAGTCTCCGACGGCGCGCTGAACACCGCCACGCTTGTCAAGCTGAGCAAGGTGCTGATGCTGGTGCCGCTGCTGCTGACAATGAGCGTGGTGCTTCGTCGCCGGCCCAGCGACGACGGCAGCGCCAACTCGACCGCCGCAACACGCGGCACCCGCTTCCCCTTTCCCTGGTTCGTGCTCGGCTTCGTGCTCGTGATGCTCTTCAATTCCTCGATCACGGTGCATCCGCAAGTACGACGCCTGATCCTCGATGCCGATCAGCTCCTGTTCATGGTGGTGATGATCGCTCTCGGCCTCACGACGCGCCTCTCTCGACTGGCCGAAGGCGGCGTCGGCTGGCGACTGATCGGTCTGGGCCTGTTTGGCCTGGCCCTCTCGACATCAATTGCATACGCACTGGTGGCATCGATGCCGGGCCGAAGCTCAGCGAGCGAACAGCCCGTCGAGAGCGCCATGCTGTCGAGCGCCGGCGGCCGCGTGTTCGCATCGGTGGGTTGCGCGAAGTGCCACGTGCCATCCCTGCGCAATGACAGCGGCATTGCCGTGACGCTCTATTCCGATCTCCTGCTGCACGACATGGGCCCCTTGCTCGACGACAAGATCCAGCAAGGCGACGCCACCGGCGCGGAGTGGCGCACTGCGCCCTTGGCAGCGATCCGCACCCGCCAGCGCTTTCTGCACGATGGCCGTGCGGCCAGCCTTCGCGACGCCGTCTTCGCGCATGGCGGCGAGGGCCTGATCGTGCGCGACCGCTTCCTCGAACTCGACGAGGACGAGCAGCAAAAGCTCTACGCGTTCCTGGCCACGCTCTAGCTGTCGAAGAACGAATAATCTGGGAGTGGATGAAAACTGGGGGAGCGCCTCCGAGAATCGGTAGTCTTGTCGCCCAGCATTTTCTTCGGAGGCCACCATGGATCTAGAGTGGACCGTCTTTGTAAAACGCAAGGGAAATTCGGAGGCCGTTCTGCTGGCAACCTTTCAGCGGCCGAGTGCGGTCTCGGCCACAGCGTCCGACTTTGGACTGTCAATCGCCGAAGCCCGGCAACTGCTCGTCGAGCTACAACGCTCGGTTGCTCAAGACCAGATCTGCGCCTACGACGCGCGCCGACGATGCTGCCGGCACTGCGGCGCTTACCGCCAAATCAAGGACTGGCGCCCTCGGACCATCGCATCTGGCCTTGGCGAGGTTCATGTCCGCGTTCCTCGCGTCGTCTCCTGCCTTTGCCTCCCAGAGCCCCCGGACGACGATGACGAACCAGTCGAACTTCGCTACTCCGAATGCCCGATCGACCGACTGGTGCCTCGAGGAAGAACCCCTGAGGTGAGCTACCTGTGTGCCAGGCACGGCTCTTCAGTCTCGTATCGCAGTGCCGCACAAATCGTTGCCGACGACATGACCGGCCTCCGTACGCTTTGTCATGCGACTCTCCGCAAAGAGACGGTCGGTGAGAGCGGGCCAAAGTTAGGGCAAACCGAGCCGCCAGGCAAAGCTGACGATGGAGAATGAGTACTCCTCAGTCCATCACCCCTGGGTAAGGATGATTCCCGTGAAGATGATCATCGAGGCTCGTCTTGTCGACGACGCTACCGAATGCCCTGCGGTGCACCTGGCGACAATCGATCGGGAGTTGACCACCGACGCCATTGGACTCTCGCTTGCCGAGGGCAAGGCGATCCTGAGCAGCGCGCAACGGTACTTCGTGCGGGAGCAGTGCCGAGGCATAGCCTGGGCTCATTCGTGCTGTGAGAAGTGCGGCGCTAGCCTCGGGCGCAAGGGCTATCACGACCGACACATCCGCACTGTTTTCGGGCGCGTGACCGTCCGTTCGTCGCGGGTTCGCTGTTGCGGCTGTTCAGGCATGAAGCCAGGCGCCTCGTTCAGTCCCTTGGTCAAACTCGTGCCGACCGGTATGGCGCCTGAGCTCGAGTACCTTTAAGTCAAGTGGGCCGCCCACCTGTACTATGCTGCGGCGAATTCGCTTCTGGCTGGCCGAGATCTTGCCCGTCGACGCCGCAATCTCTGAGACCGGCATGAAGCGCAGGGTGCGCGTTGTGGGAGCGTCGATCAAGGCGAGTGCGGAGAAGCCACGCCGCTGATGCGACGTCGGGCGTCGATGCGACACAGTGGACTCCGCGTGGCTCAGGCATTGCGATCCACCTCGCCACCAAGGACGTCACGTCAAATGTCGCCCCAGTGGCGAAACAGGGTGAGGCGGTGGGTACGGTCTTCGTTGACGCCCGCGCTGCCACGATCGGATCAACTAGCATTGACGGCAGCGGCGCCGAGGCACCGAGTTCAGCGGTGGCGTGCCGTGACGCCGCTGGCATCTGCTTCGGCAGCGGCTCGGTGAACAGCTCCAGTTTCTGCATGGCTGACGTTTTCCTACTTGGTCCAGTTGTCGACCTGCAGGCCCTTGACCCGGCCGAAGCCCTTGGTGTTGTTCGTCACGACGATAGCGCCGATGGCGCGCGCGTGGGCAGCGATCATGAGATCGGCCGCACCGAGCTGCGCGCCGCGCTTCTTCAGGTCGAACCGGATCTCGGCGTAGTGCTGAGCGGCCTCACGAGGCCAGTCGAGCACAGCCAAGTGCTGGGCCAGGCCGTCCAACACGACCTGGTTCTGCCGGCGCTTCGCTGCGGACGAAGCCTGCACCCCGTAGGTCAGCTCGGCAAAGGTCACCACGGAAATAGTCTGCTGCGTCAGCGGCACCGACTGGACCCGCGCCTCCAACGCCGGCGAGTCGCGGCGCATGAGGAAGATGCAGGTATCGGTATCCAGCATGTAGACCTGCTCGCTCAAAACGTCCGCTCCTGAACCGGCAGGCGGTCGGACTCGACCATGAAGTCGGCCGAAGCCTTCAGGTCAGAGGTGAAGAAGCTCGTCCAATCGCTGGGACGAGGCGTCAGCACGACGCTTTCGCCCTCACGACGGATGAACACCTCGCGCACGGACTCCGGGAATCGGAAGTCCAGGGGGATGGAGACCGTCTGGACGCGGTTGTTCCAGCCGACGCGAGCCGTCGGGCGGGGATTGCTGGGTTGACGTGCTGCCATGTATCGCAGTATATGGCTCATTTCGCCAAATGGCAAGACATATGCCGTACTGCCATCTACAGAGCCATGGCGAACATCTCTGCAAGCACGCCGGCGTCGACGCTTCTGCAGGTCAACCGCCAAACAGCTGTGCCTCCAGCTCTTACTCGTTCGGCACCTTCTTCTCCTGGACCAACTTGATCACGACGTACCGAAGCAGCTCCACTGATGCGAGAAGTTCATCCCTGGTGTGCTTGGGCGTTCCGTGTGCCGCCGCTGATCGAGCGTCGTAGAGCTTCAGCACCCGTTTGTGCTCAGCGACGCGTTCTCGCCCAGGTGGTTGGCACCGGCAGCGCGCGTGCCGGCCTGTTCGACGCCAACGGCAAGATGATCGCGTCAGCCCAGCACCAGATCACGCTGCATCGCGCTGCCGGCACGATCGCCGAGCAGTCGAGCACCGAAATCTGGCGGGCGGTCTGCCATGTCGTGAGGGCGACGTTGGCCGACACTGCGGTGTCGACCGATCGCATCGCCGGCATCGGCTTCGACGCGACCTGCTCGCTGGTCGTGCTCGGCGCGGGCGGCGCGCCGCTGCCAGTCGGCGATTCGGAAGAGGCCGAGCGCGACATCATCGTCTGGATGGACCATCGCGCCGTCGCGCAGGCCGAGTGCATCAACGCGACCCGCCACGCGGTGCTGAAGTTCGTCGGCGGCCGCATCTCGCCCGAGATGGAAACGCCGAAGCTGCTCTGGTTGCGCGAGCACCGGCCCGCGGTGTTCGACGCGGCCTGGCAGTTCTTCGACCTGACCGACTTCCTGACCTGGCGCGCGACCGACGACCTGGCGCGCTCCACCTGCACCGTCACCTGCAAGTGGACCTATCTCGCGCACGAGCGCCGCTGGGATGCCGACTACTTCCGCGCCATCGGCCTCGGCGTGCTCGCGGACGAAGGCTTCGCGCGCCTCGGCGAGCGCGTCGTGGATCCGGGCACCGCGCTCGGCCGCGGGCTCACCGCGCGTGCCGCCGCCGAACTCGGCCTGCGCGAAGGCACTCCCGTCGCGGCCGGCATCATCGATGCGCACGCCGGCGGCATCGGTACCGTCGGCGTCGCGGGCGATGCGGAGTCGTGCCTCGGCTACGTGTTCGGCACCTCATCGTGCACGATGACGACAACGCGTGAGCCAGTCTTCGTGCCCGGCGTCTGGGGCCCGTACTTCTCGGTGATGGTGCCGGGCGCGTGGCTCAACGAAGGCGGCCAATCGATGGCCGGCGCGGCGATCGAACAACTGCTCGCGATGCATCCGGCATCGGCCGAACAACGGGTGCTCGCGGGGCGCAGGGGTCAATCGCTGCCGGCGATTCTCTCGGAAGCCGCGACGACGACGAGCGCGAGTCTTTCGGACACGGCGCGCCTCGCCGACGGCCTGCAAATCGTGCCCGAATTCCTCGGCAACCGCGCGCCCTTCGCCGACCCCGAGGCGCGCGCCGTCATCGCCGGGCTCGGCACCGACCAAGGCGTGGACAGCCTGGTCGCGCTCTACATCGCCGGCCTCTGCGGCATCGGTTACGGCCTGCGCCAGATCATCGAGGCGCAGGCGGCGGCCGGCGCACCGATCGAGCGGGTCGCGATCAGCGGCGGCGCGGGCCGGCGCGACCTCGTGCGGCAACTGCTCGCGGATGCCACCGGCAAACCGGTGCTCGCCACCAAAGCCGAGGAGCCAGTGCTGCTCGGCGCCGCGATCCTCGGCAGCGTCGCCGGCGGCCTGTTCGGCGACGTGAGCGTGGCGATGACGCGCATGTCGCGGATCGCACGAACCTACGAGCCGGCGACCGGTGCGATCGCCGCGCTGCACGACACGCGCTATCACGCGTTCACACAGCTTCAGCGCGTCGCGAGGCAGATCCGTTGATCCGATGTGGGCCCGTTGCGGCCGCGGGGCGCGGCGTCGTCCGAGATGCGTCTAACCAGACATTGGTGCATGACCCTAGAAACGGCGGTCACCCCCAGAGCCATCAAGAGAATCGTGCGGCCGATGCTCGGCTTCAAGACCTTTCGCTGCGTTCGAATCTTGATCGCCGGCCTCGAGGTCATGCACATGATTCGCAAAGGCCAGCTCGGTGCTATCAAAGACCGGGCCTCGTCTGCAGCGAACCAGTTCTACTCGCTGGGCTTTTGACCTCGGTCGCTCCCGCAGCCTTGCCGGCCTGCCCGCGCTATTGCGACAGAACCCGCGCACGAGCGGGCGGCGGATTTCATCTGCCTCGGCCGAATCGGTTATGAACCACGTGGTCAACTGAAGGATGTCCAAGCGGCAGCAGATGCGTTGGTCGGTGAAGGGCGCGCACTGTTTGCTGCAGACCAGAGTCGAGTTGCTGGATGGACGACTGGAGCACCATTTCGCCCGACGGTATCCGCACTTCAGGTCGCCAGAGCGGACGACCTAATGAATGCTACTCCCCCAATTTTCATCCACTCCCATCTATTTCGTTCTTCGACACGAGCACCACGCCACTTCAACTCGCTGCGAGTTCTGCTGACGATCTGCGCGAATCTGTCGGCTCACGAGCGCTGTCACTTGAACCTCATAGGAAGGGCATTCAGTCATTGAACTTTCCTCACTCAGTGGCTGCAGATGCCGAAAACGGCGTCGAAGCGCTTCAGGGCTGCGGCAAGCAGCTTGGCGTGGCCGGTGCCCCAGGGATGCTGGCGGGCGTTGCGCTCGCGCCAGTCGAAGGACTTCGGCTGATGGGTCAGCAGGTAGCCCGGCTCGCCCTTGGCGCCCGGCGCCGCGATGGCGAACGGGTTGTCGGCATGCCGCTCGGCGTGCGTCATCGGGAAGCCCACGACGATGCCGGTGCGCTCGGCAAACGCCTTGGTCGAAATCACAAGCATTGGGTGGTCGTCGGGCATCTCTTCGCCTACGGCCGGGTTGTACTGGATGAAGACGATCTCGGCGCGCTCGGGCACCCACAGCGCAGACTTACGCGTCGCCATTGGCAAACACCTCCACGCCGACCGCCTTGCCGGCCATCACCTCGCCGCCGTGCTTCTTCGGATCGAACGCCGCGAGCATCTGCTCCAGCGTCGGCGCGGTTTCGGTATCGATCACGATGCGGCCAGGCTTGACGGTGACGCGGACAGGCGAGCCTTCGGCCACGCCTGCTGTCTTTGCCATCGGCTTCGTGAGCCGAAACGCGAGGCCATTGCCCCAGGCGCTGATTTGACTGACGGTAGTGCTCATGAGCGATCTCCTATTCGTTGACACGAGTGTATCAACGTCGCGTTGTTCGTGTCAACATTCGTATATACGCTGATCAGATGTCCGCTGCGTATTTGTGCATGTTCGATGTCTTTCCGGGCGCGTCGCCCCACATCGCTCGGACGCATCGTAGACGCGCCCGGCGACTCCGTGGCCCCATCCGGTCGGCGCCGACGCCCGAAAGAGCGTCAACTCGTAAACCCACGATAACAAAGGATCACTGGCCTATCTTGTTTGGGCACCGTGCCAAGCTGCGTAAGGCGCCGATCTCAATTTCGCCCTCAAGAATGCCGGGACGTCACCCCCTCAGCTCGCCTCGGACTTCGACGGACATAACACCCATCGGCAGTCGGTTGCGCAATGGACGCCCAAGCGTTGACACGGCTGTCGATCACCTCACTGCGGACGTGCGACAACCGACCAGCTGCTGCGCGTCCGGAACGTGTCAATGACTTTGCGCCACCGATGGTCGAGAATTGACTGTGCAAGTTTGTGTTGATGTCGGGCTTACGGTCTCCGTGGGTGGTGGGTTGATCCATGCGCGACGCGGGCGTGCAAGGCGCCGAAGCGGCGCGCGACGCGTCGGTGGCGCGGTACCGGCAGACGGTGCTGACCGCGTTCCAGGCCGTCGAAGACCGGCTCTCGGCGACGCGCGCGCGGGCGGAACAGGCCAGTCTGCGCCGGGCCGCGTCGATCTCGTTGATCCAGGCACCCGGCGGCGCTGGCACCAGCCGCCCGCTTGAGGGCGCTGAGGTCTCAGGGCAGCGTAGCCGGGACCGAAAACGGCTTGGCCGCGTCGACGACGAACATGACCAGCGCGTGTTTGCGACGATTATCGGGGTGCTGGGCTCGCGCGCCGGCCGCTGCGACCGTCGCCGCATGCTGCCTCGAGAACTCCTGAAATCCGACGGCCGCCCACACCCGTTTCCGAAACGAAATACTGGGAGCGGATGAAAACTGGGGGAGCACCCCCGAGAATCGGTAGCCTTGTCGCCCAGCATTTTCTTCGGAGGCGACCATGGATCACGAGGCTCTCGGCAACGCGATCGGCGTTCGTCAGCAGATTCACAGAATCCGCGGGTCGCAAACCACTCGGCTGCGTGCCGTCACGCCGTTCACGCGGCGGTCAAGTCAAAAACCGCCTCCCACGGTTTGGAACAGTCTCCTTGACGGAGGCGGTTGGATGGTTCATCCGTTGCTTGTCGAAGGCGTTGGCGCAGCTGGTGGCGCCGCGACATCTTGGCTTCGTGCGCAGGACGGGGTTCTGTCGCAATAGCGTGGGCAGACCGGCAAGGCTGTGGGAGCGACCGAGGTCAAAAGCCCAGCGAGTAGAACTGGTTCGTTGCAGACGAAACACGGTCTTTGATGGCACCGAGCTGGCCTTTGCGAATCATGTGCATGACCTCGATGCCGGTGATCAATATTCGAGCGCAGCGAAAGGTCTTGAAGCCAAGCATCGGTCGGGTGATGCGTTTGACGGCCCGGTGGTCTTGCTCGACGAGGTTGTTGAGGTACTTCGACTGGCGCAGCTCTATGGGCAGGCCGGTGTCGGCCTGGATGCTCACGATGGCAGCCGTGTTGGCGCCGCTCTTGTCGATGGCAATCTTCTCGGGAACGCCGTGCAGATCCATCGCGCGTTCGAAGAACGCCCGGGCCGCGGCGTGATCACGCTTGGCTCGCAGCAAGAAGTCGACCGTGTCGCCGTTGCGGTCGACCGCGCGGTACAGGTACTTCCACTGGCCACCGACCTTGACGTAGGTCTCGTCCATTCGCCAACTCGAGCCTACTGGCAGCTTGCGTCGGCGGAATGCGACCGCGAGCACCGGCAGCATCTTCATCGACCAGCGATGCAATGTGGCGTGGTCGACCAAGACACCGCGCTCGGCCATCATCTCCTCGATGTTTCGAAAGCTCAGCGAATAGGCGGCGTACCAACGCACGCACACCAGCATCACTTCCAGCGGGTAGTGCATCCGCTGCACCGCTCGGCGCAGCGCCTCGATCATCTTCGTTCGGTCAAAATTCATCACCCGACCTTACCAGCCCAACGCTTATCGCGACAGAACCCGGGTTCTTACTTCTCAATGACTTGCCCAATGCGCAGCAGATTTCCGTCTGGATCGACGATGGCGAACTCTTTCAGGCCCCACGGCTTGTTCTCCAGAGGATCCATGCGCGGGATGCCCGTCCTTGGCAACTGGCTCGGTGAACACTCCCGATAGATCTTCTCAATATCGAGGACCCGTATGTCGCAGCCTGCTGATGATTCCGCTGGTACCAGTTCTTCATAGGTGAAGAAGTGAAGTTCGACTGCACCCCGACACAGTATGGCGTATGAGTTGTTGAACTCATGAGCACCACCTTCGAAGCCCAGGCGTTTGTAGAACGCCACGGTGTCGCCTATCGAGCGGCTCGGCAGCGTTGGAATTGCGAGATCGTACTGTTGCATCATGCACCTCGAGTTCTGCGCTGCCTAGACAGAATGGCTTCGTGATTGTGAATTCGGGCGGTCCGTCCCCTGCGACAACGTAGGTTGCGCGCCAGGGGCGTGCCGAGCTACACCAATGCACCGGACCGATGGGCGGTCAGGTCGTTGCGAATTCACGAGGAGACGGACCATGGACAAATCTAGCACTCTGTACGTCGGTTTAGACGTGCACAAGGGCAGCATCGACATCGCGGC